>NZ_KV821798.1:0-1204 GCF_001815745.1 Corynebacterium sp. HMSC064E07
GGTAGGGTCAGGCGGTCATTGCATCATGGATAACACCAGAGATTACCTCCCGGGGAGTTAACCCGTCGAGCACTACCCGTGGCCGGTTATTCAGCAATGCTTCCGCCTCGGCGACCTCTTGGTCGGTGACATCGGTAAAGTTGGTGCCTTTGGGGAAATAAAACCGGATATCCCGGTTCATCCGCTCATTGCTACCTCGCTGCCACGGCGAATGCGGATCGGCGAAAAACACCTGGATATTCTCCGCGACAGAAAACTCCGTGTGTTTGGCAAACTCCACTCCCTGATCCCAGGTCAACGTCGAAATCGTGGTGTCCATCGACTCTTTGAGCCGACGAATCATCCGTACCATCACCTCATTGACACTGGCGGCAGTATGGTCAGTGCCGAGTCTGCCGAGCAGCACAAACCTGCTGCGGCGTTCCACCAACGTCGCTAAAGCACTGGTGCCATCTGCGCCAATAATCAAATCGCCTTCCCAATGACCGGGTACCGCACGATCATTGGCTTCGGCTGGGCGAAGTGAAATATTGGCATCATGAGTCCAGCGTTTTCCACGTGGCTTGGGCACCCCTGCGAGAAGCGAGCGGGGTTTACGCCCTGGCCGGGTAGTCCGGCAGGACTTTTCAAACACAAGTTCTTTGCGCAAGCTGCCTGCCCCTTGTACGTAAAGGGCCTGGTAAATCGACTCGTGGCTAATAGTCATGGACGTATTATCACCCCACAGTGCAGCCAACCTGCCACTGGCCTGACGCGGCGAGGCGCCACGGTTGAGCAGATTGACAACCTGGGCGCGCAAAAATCGATTGTCATCGAGTTTGCGCGGCTTTGGACGAGCAAGACGCCCGCGGCTGGCCTGATCAGCGTGATAGGCATCGTAGATACCATCGACGCTGTTGCGTGCGATTTCACGACTGATAGTGGATTGACTACGACAGACTATCTGGGCGATACGCCGGTGCGAATGACCTGCCCGCAGGCAATCGGCAATAAGTAAGCGTTCCGCCAGCCCTAGCCGCCGACCAGTACCAACACGAGATACATCACCAGGTGTTATCCGACTGCGGGTATTCATAGTGGTTAAACTAGCCCGCCGGTTGTACACCGTGGTTGTGCACACCCCAGCCTGCGCGGCAATCTCGGCAACACTATATGAGCCGGCCATAAGCATCTCGTAGATCACGCGATGCTTATCCATCATCGA
>NZ_KV821799.1:0-692 GCF_001815745.1 Corynebacterium sp. HMSC064E07
CACCAAAGAATAGCTCCCCGAAAGCTATTACCCACACCATCCCGCACCTCCGGCCACATTTGTGCTAACCGCACACCGGTTGGATTAAAGGATGACCACCAACCGCCCCAGCTGCCCACTATGCGGCAACAACACAAAGAAAAACGGCACCACCAGCAAATCAACCACCCGTTGGCGCTGCACCCACTGCGGACACTCCTTTACCCGCAACACCCAAACCCACAACAAAAACACCGCCACCATGGCTTTGTTCATCCAATGGGCCACCGGCACCCAATCTCTAACCACCTTCGCCGCACACCATGGCGTAACCAGGCAAACCATGCACCACCGATTCCGATGGTGCTGGTGGATCATCCCCACACCCACCATCGACTCATTCCGCATCCATGACCAAATCTTCCTCGACGCGACCTATCTAAAGTCCGGATGCCTCCTGATCGCAGCCAGTAAAACCCACGTCATCAACTGGACCTGGGCCAGACACGAAACCACCGCCGCCTACACCGAACTCCTACGCCCCATTGCCGCACCACTAATCGCAGTCACAGACGGCGGACAAGGTGCCCAATCAGCCATCCACCACTGCTGGCCAACAACACGCATCCAACGCTGCCTCGTCCACGCCCAACGAACAGTCCGCCGCCACACCACCAGCAACCCCCGCACCGATGCCGGCAAAACCCTCTACC
>NZ_KV821800.1:0-11776 GCF_001815745.1 Corynebacterium sp. HMSC064E07
TGGCATGCGGACACACTTTTCTTTACTTAACCCTTTTAGGGGGTGGGCTTTTGGAGGGGGCTTTTTTGGGGGGCGGGGAGCAAAGGATGCGTTTATAGGCTGATTAAAGGGCAAATGCCTGTCGGGGCTGGGTGTCGGGCAGTTCTCTGTCACTTATGGCCACGCTGTCGGAAGTCCCGGTCAACATATGGATGAGCTATTCACTTATGGCCACGCTGCTGCGTATCGATAGGTGAATAGGGCATCGATAAGACAACGCAACACCGACAGCGGGACAACGCAACACCGACCGCAGAACAACGCAGCATCGACGCAACACCGACAGCCGGAAAATCACAGGTCACGGAGAATTCACATCTGTAACTCCAGCCCCATGCTTCACAGGAGTTACACGCGTATGTAAAGTGGGCTTTGTTTTTAAGTCATAAGCGTCGATAGGGCTGGTCTCGGGGAAGGGCCTGCGCTATGGGCGCTTTTGGCATTTTTCTGTAAAACCTTCCAGAAAACCCCACAAGCTGGGGTGATTTCTCTGAGAAAAATATTCTACGATAGAGCCATGTCAGAGGTGCTCTTTGTCAGTAGTTCAAACATGGGACTCTCACGCGTACTAGAAGGGCTGCTGCGGCAAGCTGCCCCGGGCCTGACAGTTTTGTCAGCAGGTATCAGCATCGATGATGATGACCGCGGTCTGGATGAAGACGCGCGGCGTGCACTCTGTGAGGTGGGGGCACGGTGTGATGGGGATCCTCATCAGCTCACGCCATCTCTCGCAGACAGTGCGGATGTGGTCATTGTCGTGGGGAAAATCGACGTTTCGGACTACATTGCGCCAGATGTAGAGACTGAGCGCTGGGAATATGATGACCCAGCTGACCGCGGCATTTATGGTTATCCCCGCTACGCGCAATTGCGGGATTTCTTCACTCGGCGCGTCAATACGCTGGCGGAACGGTTTGCTGCCTAAATAGTCGCTGACTTCATAAAAGGTGGGGCGCGGGAACCGTCGTAAAGCATGTGCTGAAGCCGACACACTTTTGTTTTCGGACAATAATACCCGCGTCCGTCCGGTCAGCACCTAATGTAAGTAGTTATGTCTATTGGTCCCTCGCTGCGACGCACCCTGTACAAGCTTGCTGAGAAAGAGATGTCCCCGGCTAAGGCAAAGTTCTTGCTGAACATTTGGCCGCCGCTGTTTGGCACCGGCATCCGTATCACCGAGATTGCGGATGACTGGTCGGCAGGTCGGCTGGAGCTGCGCCTGAACGCTCTGACTGCGAATATGCACGGCGCGGCATTCGGCGGTGCGCTGTTTTCGATGACGGATGTGCTGTTTGGCACGCTGGTTATGCAGCGCCTGGACGTCAAGAAGTACGAGGCATGGACCCGAACTGGGTCGTTTGAATTTATCCGCCCAGGTAAGAACGGTGCGTACCTCGAGGTAGAGGTGCCGGATGAGATGGTCGAAAAGCTTAAGGCCGAAACAGAAGGTGGCTATTCGACGGTCGTTCCATACACCTCTGTAATCCGAAACCGCGATGGTTCCCTGGTCGGTATTGGCCAGCAGGAGCTCTACGTGCGCCGTCGTGGTCGTAAGAAGCCGCCGGCCAATCCGAACCAGCAGGATTGTGTTGCCGGTGAGAACCTCATCTCTGCTGCTCGCACTCTTGCTCGGCTGGGGATGCGCGGGGTGGAAAACCGTGATGTGCTCGTCCAGCAGGAACGCACCGCACGACGCTGCATTTCGCCAGAGTCGCGTGCAGTCGCATGGCTCCACGGCGTCCTTGAGTACGGCGATGTCACTGTCGACGACTACCGCGCCGCAGGGCTTCCCGACGTCGTCATCGAGGCCCTCACCTCCGATAACCCCTCGCCAGCTGCGCAGCAGCTGCTTGCGGATGTCGTCACCGCGCGCGAGTCGTTGACCAAGTTCTAGGTTGAAGCTCTACGCCAATAGCCGAGTGATCAGATCGATCACTTCGGGGTCTGTTTGCTGCTTCCAATGCGCAACAGACCTGCCCTCCAGCTCGGATTCGAGCAAAACAGCTCGACTGTCCGGCAGGAAGCTCTGCGCGGTATCGGACCACGGAATGACCAGACTGTCATGGTGGCTGATGACGTTAATCCAGTCAGGTGCAGCTGCCTTGCGCCCTCGGAGGTGTGGGGCAGTGTTGGCTGCAGGAAGTTCATATTGTCCTGCCGCTACCGCAATTTGATCGGCTAAAGCCTGTCCCATTAGCCAGCGGGCAGGAGCCCCATTCCACCAGCCCAAAATGCGGGAGATCTCAGTCAGATTTACACCGCCGACAGAGCCCGACACACTGATGACACGTCGAAACGAAAAACGCTCGCATTCATGGTTTGCAAGACGCGTAAACAGCAGGAAAGCCAGTAGCCCACCCTGCGAGTGAGCCACAATATCGACCGTGTCCGAGTTCGTTTCAGTGCAGACTCCGTTGATATAGGCCTCGACTTCGGCGACAGAATCTACGAGGGCAGCAGTGCCACGGTCTCCGTAGGCCGGTACATAGACTCGGCGGCCGCGGGCACGGAGTCCGTCGGCAAGCGGTGCCCACGTGCCGGGACTATCGAGCGTGCCATGAAGTGCGATAACCGGAACGGGGTCTCTGAGGTCCCCCGACGCTGGACTTGGATTTGGCAGGGACGGATGTGCGGCTGTCGGTGGGAAAATCCGCGTTAGGAGCGGTCTATTCCGCATGCTCGATTGGGTCAAAATCCTCGCCTACCAGCTTGAATAGTGCCTCGCGAGTAAGCGCGCGGGGGCGCCAATCGTGCGCCATCTGCTCATGCAAAACGATGGCTTGAGGGAACGTGTCCTGCACATAGAGATTGGTGACCATGCCTGTGTCACCATCATCCAAGAAACAGGACTGTGGAGGGGAAATGAGCTGGTCATACTTGGTGGCAATGCAGGTGTAAGTAACACCGGGACCGAGGATATCGTGGGAATTGGAGTTCAAAACCATCTTTGAACCCGTGAGCTGTTCCAAACCGGAAACGCCCCAATAGCTCTGCACAAAGTTGCTCATCAGCGACTTTGTGCCGGGGATCTTAGTGATACTGGAAGCGATGCCGCCCAGATTGGTGCCGTGATTGGGCGCGGCAAGGCAGACAACATGCTTGATGTACTTGGAAATGCGCAGAGAAAGCAGGGTGGCAATTAAGCCGCCTTGCGAGTGCCCCACGATAACGGCGTGCTTTGCGTCAGTGGCGTGCAGGACAGCCTTGATGTAAGGCACGAGCATGTCGATGGACTGATTGATGGGGTCTGTTGCACGGTGCCCAAAATCTGGCGCGAAGACAGCCCAGCCATCCTCCCGTAACTGACCGCCGAGGGTCTCCCAAATGCCCTTGACCTGGCCTGTTCCATGCAGGAGGATGACCGGCCACGGCCGGGATTTGGACACTTTGGCTCCCCAGTTATCTTCGAAAACACCGCGCAGCGGACGGAAGATGGCATAGGGGAGCGATGCTGATCCTTCAGCTGCAGCCGGTTGTTGCGCCTCCGGTTCCTGCGCTTCAGGGGCAGGGACTACCGGAAGTTGTTCTTCCCGAAAATCCTCGTTTGAAGCGGCGATTAGCGCACCAACTTTCCGTCTTCGTCAGTCCCGAGGGCCTTCCGTAGCTTGGCGGCGGCCTCATCCATGGACTCTGCGGAAGGATTGCGATCTACCGACTGTAGGTTGTACCCGGACATATCGTGGGCAGGGAAGATATGAATGTGCGTGTGCGGAACCTCGAAGCCGGCGATGAGGTAGCCAGCACGCGGAGCGTCAAAAGCGGAGACAACAGCCTGACCAACCTTCTGGGCAACCTCATTGAGGTGGGCCCATAGCTCAGGCGAGGCGTCCGTCCACTTGTCCACCTCTTCAACAGGGACGACCAGCGTATGACCAGGCGCAATTGGCTCGATGGTCAAAAATGCGACGACCTTGTCATCGCGGTAGACAAAACGACCGGGGAGTTCACCGTTGATGATTTTGGTAAATACTGTGCTCATGTGCCAAGGGTAACCCGAATAGCGGATTGAGGGGTTGGGTGCGATGAGAGTTATCCGGGCTGATTAGTAAGATGATTGCTATGCGCATCCTCGTAATTGGCTCCGGTGCCCGTGAGCACGCCCTGTTGTACGCAATGAGTAAGGACCCGCAGGCTACTGATCTTCACGTAGCCCCTGGTAATGCGGGTATGAGTGAAATTGCAACCATGCATCCACTGGTCGTGGATGACCCCGCTGGCGCTGTTGCGCTGGCCAAGGAAATTGGGGCCGATTTGGTTGTTATTGGCCCTGAGGTTCCGCTGGTCGCGGGTGTGGCAGACGCGCTGCGCGACGCTGGTTTCGCAGTCTTCGGACCGAACGCTGACGCAGCTCGGATTGAGGGGTCCAAGGCTTTCGCTAAGGACGTCATGAAGGCAGCTGGGGTAAAGACCGCCTCGGCAGAGGCCATCCAGCCGGAGGCCTCCGACGAAGACATCGAGGCCGCCATTGACCGCTTTGGCCCGAACTGGGTCGTGAAGGATGACGGTCTGGCTGCTGGCAAGGGAGTCGTGGTCACTAAGGACCGCGCTGAAGCTCTCGAACACGCAAAGGCTGTTCTGGCCGCCGGTAACCCGGTGCTGCTGGAGTCCTTCCTGGACGGCCCGGAAGTTTCCCTGTTCTGCCTGGTCGACGGCGAAATCGTCGTCCCGCTGTTGCCGGCTCAGGACCACAAGCGCGTCGGTAATAACGACGAGGGGCCGAACACCGGTGGCATGGGTGCTTACAGCCCGCTGTCCTGGCTGCCGGAAGGCGCAACTGAGCGCATTGTCACCGAGGTCTGCGAGCCGGTCGCTCGTGAGATGGCCGCTCGCGGTTGCCCGTTCCAGGGTCTGCTGTACGCAGGTCTGGCCTGGGGCGAGGACGGCCCGGCTGTCATTGAGTTCAACTGCCGTTTCGGTGACCCGGAGACCCAGGCCGTGCTGGCGCTGCTGGAGTCCCCGGTGGCGCAGCTGCTCAACGCCGCTGCTACCGGAACATTGGCGGACTTCGGTCCGCTGTCTTGGCGTGATGGTTACGCTCTGACTGTTGTGCTGGCCGCTGAAGGCTACCCGGTGTCGACGCGCACGGGTGATGTCATTGAAGGTGCAGAGCCTGGCCGTGAGGCAGATGGCATTCTCCACGCAGGTACTGCCCGCAATGCTGCGGGTGAGCTGGTCTCCGCTGGTGGCCGTGTGCTCAACGTCATCGGCGTTGGTGACACGCTGGAAGAGGCCCGCGACAAGGCGTACGAGACCATCAAGACCATTAAGCTCGAGGGCTCGCACTACCGCACCGACATTGCACTACCTGCAGTTGAGGGCCGTATTTCCATCTAAATAATGCTTGAGGTGGTCCGGCTGCACTCGGATGCCTCACTGGTGCACCCACCCGGGATGAACTGGATTTCCCGGGTGGCCTCGGCGGCTGCAAAGATGAAGGTATGCACGCCGAATCTCCGCAGTCGCCAAAGTCGTCGCAGTCACCGCAGCCGTTAAACTCCTCGCAGTCACCGCAGGCATCCCAGCCCCAGCGCGACCTAGCATCCCGCCGTTGTGAGGTCGCACCCTTCCATGTGATGGATGTTCTCGCGCTCGCACAGGAGCGTCAGCGCACTCACGGTGACGCTCTATTCCTCTGCGTGGGACAGCCCGCGACCGCGGCCCCGGCTGCCGCGATTGCCCGTGCGCGTGCTGATTTAGAAAATCAGGTTCTGGGCTACACAGCGGCCGTCGGCACGCCTGAGCTGCGTGCAACCATCGCCGCCTGGCATCGTGAAAACTACGGCACGGCCACGGAAGCCGCTGATGTTGTCATCACTACCGGTTCTTCCGGCGGTTTCGTAGCGCTCTTCCTCGCAGCCCTCGATGTTGGCGACGACATCGTGCTCGCGCGCCCGGGCTATCCCGCATACCGCAATACGCTGCAGGCGCTCGGCGCCAACATTGTCGAGATTGACTGTGGTCCTGAGACTCGTTTCCAACTCACCGCCCAACACCTGGAGGCACTTCCGCGCGTGCCCAAGGCCGTGATTGTCACCAGCCCGGACAACCCCACTGGCACCATTATCGATGCCGACGAGCTGCGTGCCATTGCGAAGTGGTGTGAGCAGCACGATTGCCTGCTCATTTCCGACGAGATTTATCACGGCATTACTTATGGCCGACAGTGTGCGTCTGCACGCGAGTTCTCCGACGCGGCGGTCGTGGTCGGCAGTGTCAGTAAGTACTTCTCGATGACCGGCTGGCGCGTTGGCTGGCTAATCGTTCCCAAGTGGCTGCGTGCGCCGCTTGATCGCCTCGAAGCCAACCTCACTGTCTGTCCACCGGCAATTTCGCAGGCAGCGGCGGTGGAAGCGTTCAGCCCCGAGTCCATTGCCGAGCTCAATTCGCACGTGACGCGTTACGCACGCAACCGCGACGTTTTGCTCGAGGGGCTGCCCCGCGTCGGTCTCGGTAATATCGCCCCACCCGACGGCGGTTTCTATATCTACGCCAATATCGCAGGGCTTTACGACGACCCGAACTCCGTCGACTCCATGACTTGGGCTCGGGAACTGTTGGCCGCAACGGGCGTGGCCGTTGCCCCTGGAATCGACTTCGACACAGAGAACGGCCATCAGTGGGTTCGCCTCTGCTTCGCCGGTGAGACGTCCGAGATGGAAGAGGCTGTTCGGCGTATTGGGGTGTTCACTGATCGTCGTTAAAACGGCTTTTAGTGGCGCTCGCGGTGTGATTTACCTCACCCTTTTAGGGGTGTTTTTCAGTCGGGCGAGATAGGGTGCTCGACGGGCGAATCGCTGCTTTAAACCCTCTACCGACGGTCGCTGGTAGAGCCGATGTTGGGGGCATTCCTGGAAGGGGCCGTTGGGGCTCTGTTTTCTTGATCGCCGGTTTGCTGTAAAGGCGGAAAAACTGCCTCAGATTGAGGGTTCTGTGGCTGCGGTCACATCAAGTGAGGCTGGGGTTGGGTCGATAGTGGGGTGGGGTGGCCTTCGCGGCAGCATCTTTGACAGCCGGCAGCTCTGTCGGTGGTCTATTTCCGCTGGCAGGGGCCCCTTTTTCTTTAATTGTCGATGGGGTTGACCTCTGAGGAACTGGCGGCTATCCCTGCGTGGGGTGACGATTGAGCGCGGTGTGTAACCCACATTCAATGTTGGCTGCAAGCGCTTTTAGTGGGGATAGTTTATGTCTGACCAAAAGAGACTTCCGCGCCCTGTTTTTGGTTGTGTAAAAGCGTGATTTTTGAAGCCGTTATCAACGGCAGTAAAGCGAGGTATGGGGCGGCGTCGAGGGGCGCTGTTTGTGGCTCAGTGCCTGAGCTAAAAAGCGTCCAAAAGTTAACAAAAGGTTAACTAAAAATAAAGTTTAGCGCTTGCCAGGTCTTGTGTTGTCGTCTACGGTTGCAAGTCATAAGTTCCAAACGATTCGATGAAACGACGTTTCAACTGCGGAATCGCAAAGAATCGGTTGGAGAAGTCCAACAATAAAGATCAAAGAGATCTTAAGAGAGGTGACCTCTGATGAACGCATTCAACGAGATTATGGATACTGTGTCCCCGATTTTCCAGGACGGCAAGGAATCCAAGCAGGATGCGCTGGCATCGCTGCTTGCCGAAGCCATCGTGGAGGCGAACCCGAAGCAGGGCATCGCCGCCGACGATCGCCGTGCTGCCTAACAAGAATTAGCTTTGGTCCGATTCCTGCTAGGCAGCTAGTGGGGAAGCAATCCCTACTGGTTATTCCTACTGGTTCAGGAACTCCCGGACCTGCTCCATATCCTTATCACCGCGACCCGACAGGTTCACGAGCAACAGCAAAGGCTCATCGCCTTCGTGAACCGGCAGCCCGAGCTCGCTAACAGCGGCAGGGTCGGTTTCACGGAGTCGCGCAATCTTAATGGCCTGCGCCAGCGCATGCGAGGATTCCATCGCCGGAATAATGCCCTCCATGCGGCTGAGCAGCTGGAACGCTTCCAGCGCCTCCTCGTCGGTAATTCCGACATAGCTGGCGCGGCCATTCTCCTTCAGCATGCCGTGCTCCGGGCCAACAGACGGGTAATCCAAGCCCGCCGAGATGGAGTGCGATGGCAACACCTCGCCGTCGTCGGAAAGCATGACAAATGAGCGCATGCCGTGAAGGACACCAGTCTTGCCCGCATTGATGGGCGCGCCGTGACGGTCGGTGTCGAGACCCTCACCTGCGGGTTCGACGCCAATGAGGGCGACATCGGAGTCGTCGATGTAGTTAGCAAATGCGCCGATGGCGTTGGAGCCGCCACCGACGGCTGCGATGACAGCGTCGGGAAGCTTGCCGTAACGCTCGGCCATCTGACTGCGTGACTCCTCCGAGATGACCTGCTGGAATTCACGCACGATAGTGGGGAATGGGTGCGGTCCGGCGGCTGTGCCCAGCAGGTAGAAAGTGGAGTCGAGAGTCTTGCTCCACTCGACCAGTGCCTCGTCAATAGCATCCTTCAAACCGGCCTCGCCGGTGGTGACGGGAACGACCTTCGCGCCCATGAGCTCCATGCGCTCGACATTGGGGTGCTGGCGGGCGACATCGTGCGCGCCCATGTAAATCTCGCACTCAAGTCCCAGCAGCGCTGCGGCCATCGCGGTGGCCGTGCCGTGCTGGCCTGCGCCCGTCTCAGCAATGAGACGGGTTTTTCCCATGCGCTTTGCCAGCAGCGCCTGGCCGACCACGTTGTTGCCCTTGTGCGCGCCGCCGTGGTTCAAGTCCTCGCGCTTGAGCACAATCGTCGTGTTCGGCGTGGATAGACGTCGGCATTCGAACAGCGGGGTTGCGCGGCCGAGGAAATCGCGACGCAGTTCTTCCAGCTCGTGCTGGAACTCCGGATCGCTCATCGCCTCGATGTAAGCCGCTTCCAGCTCATCGAGTGCTGGCAGCAGGAACTCCGGCACTTCCTGTCCACCGAAGCGACCGAAAAATGCAGGCAAGAGGGTTTCGCGCACCTCGCCCGCGCCGTTAACGCTTGCCGACGGCACCCTGGTTGCAGTCGGTGCTGCAGCCTTGGCGATGGCATCCGCGCTGGGGTTGTAATCAGTCATTGAAGAGAGCCTTTCGTTGCTGTTGTTTATTTCAGCGGGCCCTGGTTCTCTTCGCCGAACCGATAAAAGAAAAGAGCCCGCCAGATTTATCTTCTTGCGAGCTCGTACTTGACGGGTTTGCCGTCGACATTAATGAGATGACGTGACGTTGCTCGCGGACTTAGGCGAGCCACCACCACTGTGCGCCGCACGGCGCGGGTGTGTTCATCAGGGGTGTCATCATGAATCTGACCATAACTCAAGGTTTCCGTAGTAGCCAAAGCGGGGTGGGGTGTGGGGGCGGGGATGGGGCACGAAATGTGTACGGGATATCGCAACGGTGTCTGGGGTCGTAAAGCAGCTCCCCGCTAAGTCCCGGCATATGCAGAGGCGGAATATCAGCATTCCCCTCGACATCGCTGGCCACGAGGACTAACGTTCCGATGGTGATTACGCTGTCGCGGCAGGCCACTAAAACACGTCGGGGAGTTCGTCCCACGACGTTGGTGGTGTGGTGTTATGTCGCCTTGATAACCGCTGGCACGGTTTTGTTAATGCTGCCGATTTCGGCGGTCAATAGCCATCCTACGGGGCAGTGCGCCCCGAGCCCTGGGGATATGTGTTTGCCCACGGCGCTGTCTGATGCGCTGTTCACAGCCACCTCGGCAACAAGCCTGACCGGCCTGATCACCGTAGATACGGCCACCCATTGGTCAACCTTCGGCAAGGTCGTCATCATGTTGTTGATTCAGCTGGGTGGTCTCGGGTTCATGACCTTGGCTTCACTTTTCGGCCTCTTCGTAGCAGGAAGGCTCGGCCTGAACCGCCGTGCCGGTGCCCGCGTTGAAGGCCGCGGTATGGATATGGGCGAGATTTCGTGGGTTGTCCGTGCTGCCGTTAGCTTCACTCTGTTGGTGGAGTTTGTGGTGGCAGTGGCACTTACGCTGCGGTTCCACTCCGGATACGGGTATGGCTGGGGAAAGGCTGCATGGGAAGGCTTGTTCCATGCCATCTCAAGCTTCAACAACGCCGGTTTCGCTCTGTATACCGACAATGTCATCGGGTTCTATAGCGATGCCTGGGTGCTTTTGCCACTGGCCTTCGCCCTCATCGTGGGTGGTCTGGGTTTTCCTGTTTTGCTCGAGGCCTGGCGGCACGGCAAAGCGTGGCTTAGTGTCTGCACTCGAGGACAGCTGCCTAAACGCTGGTCGCTGACTACTCGCTTCACCATTAAAGGCACGATTCTGCTGATTGCTTTGGGTACGCTCATGGTGGCTTTTGGGGAGTGGTCCAATGCCATGTCTGGATTCACCGCGGGGGAGAAGATACTCAACTCATTCTTCGCTGGTGTGAGCCCGCGTACCGCGGGGTTCAACGCGCTCGATTACGCGGAGTTCCATCCATCGACACTGCTGGGCACTGACTTCCTCATGTTCATTGGTGGTGGCACCGGCGGTACTGCAGGTGGCGTGAAAATCACGACGTCGGCAGTCATTCTCGCCGCTGTTCTCGCGGAGATTCGCGGTGACACCTCCGTGTCCGTGGCTAGGCGGCGCCTCAACCCAAAGGTGCTGCGCCAGGCTCTCGTTGTCCTTGCCTTCGGTATCGGCCAGGTATTCCTGGCAGTAATCGCCGTCAGTTTCCTAGCACCACAGTTTTCTACTGACCAAATTCTTTTTGAAGTAATCAGTGCTTTCGCCACGGTAGGCCTTTCCACAGGTATTACCGCCGACCTGCCGGTGGCAGCACAGGCAATCTTCATCGTGCTGATGTTCACCGGACGTGTTGGCCCAATCGCCTTGGCGACGGCCTTGGCCGCCCGCCCACGCCAGCGCGTCTACGAATATCCAGAAGAAAGGCCCTTCATTGGCTAACTCGAAATTCAACCCGTTTGCTGGTTTTGCAGATCATTTCTCCAACCAAGCCAGCTCTTCGCCTGTTGTCATCCTCGGTATGGGGCGTTTCGGACAGGCACTCGGCGAGGAGCTGGTCGCTGGCGGTATCGAGGTTCTCTGCGTAGACCATCGCGAAAAGGTGGTTCAGGAGCTGTCCTCGACCTTCGACCACGTGGTCACCGCCGACACCACCATGCCGGAGGTACTGAAGCAGCTCGGTGTCGATGAAGCCGAACGTGTTGTTATCGCCATCGGCAGTGACATTGAGGCTTCATTGCTGACCGCGTCTGCGCTGGTGGATATGGGGGTGCCCATGATTTGGGCAAAGGCCGATAACCAGGCCCACGCCAAAATCCTGGGCCAGATTGGTGTGCACCACGTCATTCGCCCGGAGGCCGACACCGGTCGTCGTATTGCGCACCTCATCGGCGGCAAGGTCCAGGACTTCCTGGAGTTCGACCGCGATTACGCAGTAGGCAAGGTCGCGCCGCCAATCCACTGCCTGGATAAGACGGTGGCGGAGATTAACCAGAGCGCACCGATTACGGTTGTCGCCGTACAAAAGCGCGGTCAGCGATTCCGCCCTGCGCTTGCCGACGACCGCATTTCCGCAGGTGATCTCCTGATTGTCTCCGGCGCTATTCGGCAGTTGGAGACATTCGCCGGAGAGTAACAGGAAGCGACGGAGTCCGTGCACGCGGGGCTCCGTCGCGATGGAAATCAACGACCAACAGTGTGGAAAGGCGGGGTCCACGCCCAGCTCAACGGGCTGCAAATGTGAAACTGTGCGAGTTTATG
>NZ_KV821801.1:0-2384 GCF_001815745.1 Corynebacterium sp. HMSC064E07
TCGTGGTTGCCTTGCCCCTTGTGTGGGGTTGGGGGCTGCGGCCCACTTTTGTACCTACGGGTAAACAACATTTAATCGACAAATGTCGTGGCTTATATCTCGGGGTAGCTACCGATTTGGCTTAATTGCGGGTACTTAGAAGGGTCCGATGCGCAGTACACCGGTCGGAGGCTCCTCGAATTCTGGCACTGAGCTTGTTGGCATGTCCGATTCAGTTATTGCACTTCTGTGTTTACCACAGCCACTCATCCCGACATGCAGATACCGCGCTTCAATGGGGCTTTACTGCCAAGCTGTCCAAATAGGGATCCATACGCTTATTTGGAATTCGTCCTGATTCTTAAGGCCCTACCTACGAGACAACGCGGCGCCATCCAAGGTCGCGCCAAAAGGAAATCCCGTATGGGCGAGGTATTGCCTGCGCCCATACGGGAATGTGTTGTATTTAATTACGCCAGCGCGGTCTGGGATTGAGCTATCCAGCCACGCTAATCAAAGTACCGAAGTTAGTTATTACTGCTTGGCTTAGCGGGCGGGACGTCGCCGTAGCCGTCGTGGTCCTTATCTTCAGAGTTGATACCTCCGCGGAAGGTGTCGTGAGCGCTCGGAGTAACTGCGTGCGGTGCACGGTCGGCGGTGTTGAACAAAAGGTTCAAGATAATAGCTGCGACGGAACCTACGCAGATTCCTGAGGCCATAAACGTTTGTGCCCATGCCGGCAGTCCGGAGAATAGTTCGGGCGATACAGCCGGAAGCAATGCCAGTGCCAACGGAATACCAACCACGATCACGTTGGATTCAGTGAACTTAACCTTGGATAGGGTGCGGACGCCGGATGCTGCGACCATGCCGAACAAGGCGATACCGGCACCTCCCAAAACTGGAGCCGGGATAGCAGCAACGAGAGCGGCCGTCTTTGGAATCAGTCCCAGAATCAGCAGCATTCCGCCTGCAGCTGCGGTAACCCATCGGGATCGCACGCCCGTGATGGACAGGACGCCGATGTTCTGGGCAAACGCCGTGTATTCGAAGGTATTGAAAATACCGCCGATCACGGTCGCAGCACCGTCGGCACGCAGTGTGTCGGCAATACGGCGATTATCAATCTCGGTCTCGGTAATCTCACCGATTGCAAGCACATCTCCAGTCGCCTCGACCATAGTCACAAGCGAGACAATGCACATGGCAAATACAGCCGAGAAGACAAACTCAGGCATGCCGAAGTAGAACGGATGTGTCAGCCCAAAGATTGGTGAGTCCTTAGTCCCAGACCAATCCACCATTCCCAATGGAATGCACAGCAGCAACCCAGAAATCATGCCCACTAGAACGGCGATTCGGGCGAGCCATTCCGGTGCCCAACGCTCAATACTGAGAATCAAGACCAACACAAACACAGCTACTGCCAAGTTTTGGGGCGTGCCGAAATCAGGAGTGTCCTTGACTTCAGCACCGCCACCAACCCAGTCAGCTGCGACTGGCATAAGCGTCGTACCGATAATCAATAGCACCGTGCCAGTGACCAACGGCGGAAATAGACGTAGAAGCGATGCAAAAAGCGGTGCAAAGAGCATCATGAAAATGCCCGATGCAATCACCGAACCGTAGATTGCGGGCACGCCGTATTGCGATCCGATAGTGACCATCGGAATGGCGGCAGAGAAGGTACAGCCCTGAATCAGTGGTAACCGCACACCAAATCGCCAAATACCCACCGACTGCACGATGGTGGCGATGCCGGCAACAAACAGGTCCGCGGCAATTAGGTGCGGAATATCGGATGGGGACATACGCCCGGCATCCACAAGTGCCCAGCCCACGAAAAGCGGGACTGCCACCGCGCCTGCATACGCGGCGAGCACATGTTGAAAGCCGAGTACAAGCAATTTCACATGGCCCGGATACTCATCGACCGGATGGACCGGCCGGGCATCGGTCTTCGTTGATGTAGTCACAGTTCGACTTTAGTTCCCTAGCCCAGCTTTTCCTCACTGGAGCTTTCTATTGGGGTGGTTTCGCTCCATCTCGCTTTACGACGAAGGCCTCGAGACTTGTCACTTTGCTGAGATAACTCGTGAGTGTGCGTAAGAAGCCGGTGAACGAACGCATTGCCGAACAGCTTTAAGTGAAACTCTAGGGTTATGGTCTTCTATTAGCTCGAAAGTACCCAAGAAAGTCATTGTGACCTGGGGGTTCGCTTTATGTGTGAAGTGTGTGTAATGTATCCGGGGTCAGCGCGACAGGGCGATGTGATTGCTTGTTGTGGTGATGTGGGGGAGAGTTTACTTTGTATTCACGGTCGGTTTGACTTGTGTTTGCAGTGAAGGTAGAGTCTTCTTCTGCTGCTCATGTGGTGGTTGCCCTGGTTGGGGTGGTTGTCTTCG
>NZ_KV821802.1:0-46325 GCF_001815745.1 Corynebacterium sp. HMSC064E07
TGGCACTTGACAAAAACATAGGGACACCCCCCCCAACTGCTAGATTGTCTCCATGCAGCAGATTCCACGCTTTGACCCCTGGATTGTTCGAGGAACAATCATCGCCCCGTGCGTTCTGGCGATTGCACAGCTTCTGTGGGTAATTGCCATTTCCGACCGACTACCGGAGCAGTTAGCAACGCATTGGAGCGGTAGCGGCACTCCCAACGGTTTCATGCCGCCAATTCAAAGCACATTGATTATGGCCATCATCGTCATCGCATGTGCGCAGATCGGTTGGCTCGGTGCAAAGACCAGCACGCCGCTTGTCGTGCGCAAGCCAATTGCAATAACCAACCTCGCCCTCTGCGGCTTCTTAATCGGCATTGAATTCGCGATTATCATCCCGCAGATCGGCACGACGGACCCTACGACCGCCCGAATCGGCTGGATCTATGCAATAGCCGGCGTCATCATCGGCCTAGTAGCGGCCCTGCTCGTGACGCGCCGCCTCAAGGACTACTCCTCGCTTACCGACGCCACGGTCACCGAGCCGACATCGCCACAGTTGCCCCATCGAGAAGGAGCCCCGACTCCCATCGATGTCAGTGTGACCATCTCTAAGGGGGTCAAGGTCACCCTCGCAGTCTGGTGCGTGGTGTCTGTAGCGCTCGCAGTGTTCCTGCCAAGCCTCGGCATTGTTTTTCTGCTGTGCACGCCGCTATTCCTCATCGCATATGAAACCGGCATGACACTAGACACGGACCCGAAGACAGATTCCATTACCGTTTTTAACGGCTGTGGACCGCTGAAGATGAAACACCCCATTGAGCTTCGAACCATCAAATATGCGAAGCCGGCCACTTATAACTGGGCCGACGGTGGCGGTATTGGGCTTCGACTTGGCAATGATGGCCGCATCACCGTGGCGGCACGGTCAGGCGAGGCAGTCAAGATTGAGACCTCGGGGTCCGATTACACCATCGTCGTACCGGATGGAATGGCTGCGGCTGTCGCGGGTGAGATCAACAGCCGCATCGACGCTATGCGCCAATAGGCTATGCGCTAATAAATCAAGCGCTAACAGATCAGGAGCTAAAAGCCTGCCCTGCGCAGCGCGTCGGCCATGGAACCGCCCTGCTTCTTGTTCTGGGAACCGCGCTTGCGCCCCTTGCCGCGACCATCACCACGACCATCACGGCGACCGCCGTCACGCTTTGGCTTGGCATCCGAGGCGTCGTCGTCAAGCCTGAGCGATAGACCGATGCGGTTGCGTTCGACGTCAACGTCGAGAACCTTCACCTTGACCACCTCGCCCGAGCGGACGACCTCGTGCGGGTCGGAGACGAAACCGCGGGCCATGTTGGAGACGTGGACGAGGCCGTCCTGGTGGACTCCGACGTCGACGAAGGCGCCGAAGGCCGCGACGTTGGTGACGGTGCCCTCGAGAATCATGCCGGGCTGAAGATCGGAGACCTTCTCCACGCCTTCCTTGAAGGTGGCGGTGACGAACTCGGGACGCGGATCGCGGCCGGGCTTGTCCAGCTCGGTCAAGATGTCCTGGACGGTGGGCAGGCCGATACCTGCGGACTCGTCGACGAAGTCTGCAGCACGCACCTTGGACAGGACACGGGAGTTGCCGATGAGCTCCTGGACACTAACGCCGGTCGAAGCGGCGATGGCATCGACGACGCGGTAGGACTCCGGGTGCACGGCGGAGGCATCCAGCGGGTTGTTAGCGCCGTGGATGCGAAGGAAGCCGGCGCACTGCTCGAAGGCCTTCGGGCCAAGACGCGGAACCTTCAGCAGCTCCTTGCGGGAGGTGAAAGCGCCGTTTTCGTCTCGGTAAGCGACGATGTTGTCCGCAACAGTCGAGGACACGCCAGCAACGCGACCGAGCAGCGGCGCAGAGGCGGTGTTGACCTCCACGCCGACAGCGTTGACGGCATCCTCGACCACGGCATCGAGAGAGTGCTCGAGCTTGGTCTGGGAAACGTCGTGCTGGTACTGGCCGACACCGATGGACTTCGGATCGATTTTGACGAGCTCAGCAAGCGGGTCCTGCAGGCGGCGGGCAATCGATACGGCACCGCGGAGAGATACATCCATGTCCGGGAACTCAGCTGCTGCCAGGGACGATGCGGAGTAGACGGAAGCACCGGCCTCAGAAACCACCACAGGGGTCGGCTTTTTGCCGCCGGCCTGAGCTATCAGGTCAGCGATTTCGCGGGCCAGGGTTTCGGTCTCGCGGGAAGCGGTGCCGTTGCCGATGGCCATGAGCTCCACGCGGTGCGTGGCGCAGAGAGTGGCCAGTTGCTCCTTGGCGCCGGACCAGTCATTGCGCGGCTGGTGCGGGTAGACGATGGCAGTGTCGAGCACCTTGCCAGTGGAGTCGACAACGGCGCACTTAACACCATTGCGGTATCCCGGGTCCAGGCCGAGAGTGGCGCGCTGGCCAGCCGGTGCGGCCAGCAGCAGGTCACGCAGGTTACGGGCGAAGACATCCACGGCTTCGGCCTCGGCGCGCTCCTTCAGTCGAGTGCGGGCATCGAGGGCAGCGGACACCTCCAACTTGGTGCGCCAACCGAAACGAACGGCCTGGTCAATCCACTTGGAGGTACCGCCGTCGGGAAGCTCAAAGGCCTCACGGATCATGTGCTCGTAGGTCTCATCCTCACCCGCATCGATGTTGAGCGTCAGGATGCCCTCGGCCTCACCGCGCAGCACGGCCAACACGCGGTGGCTAGGCATGGTGTCCAGAGGTTCGTTGTGCTCGAAGTAGTCACGGTACTTCGCACCCGCAGTCTCCTTGCCCTCCACCACGGCAGCGGCGGCGGAACCGGAGGACCACACCTGCTCACGGACAGAGCCAACCAAATCAGCATCGGTAGCGAAGCGATCGACCAAGATGGCACGGGCACCGGTCAGAGCGTCCTTCGCATCCTTACCAGCTGCCTCGCCGTACTTAGTGGCCAGAGTCTCGGGGTCCGCGGCTGGGTCGGCCAGCAGCTCCTCCACCAGCGGTTCGTACCCGGCCTCACGTGCAATATCGGCCTTGGTCTTGCGCTTCTTCTTGTACGGCAGGTAGAGATCCTCCAACCGCGCCTTAGTGTCGCAGGCGAGGATGGCGGCCTTCAGGTCGTCGTTAAGCTTTCCCTGCTCTTCGATAGCGGCGAGAATCGTTTGCTTGCGATCTTCTAGTTCGCGCAGGTAGACGACGCGTTCCTCGATGAAACGCAGCTGTGTGTCATCGAGTCCGCCGGTTACTTCCTTGCGATAGCGGGCGATGAAAGGCACGGTGTTGCCTTCGTCGAGAAGCTTGATAGCGGCGGCGACGGCACTTTCGGCAACGTCCGCACCAGTGGCGGCGAGTTCTCGGGCAATTACTGATGAAATCACCCGGGCAACTTTACTATCGTGGAAGTACCAATTGGCGAACGCCCCACAGAAGGCTCGCAGTAATCACCGGAAAAGGAGCCCCATGAAGCAGAAACTCTGTGCCGAATACCTGCGCATTTCCGATGAGGAGGCAGCGCGGTTAGTTGAGGTCGCAGCACCTGCGGCGACCAGCGACGGCGGCACGGCGGGGCTTGTTACCGACGGCGCGGAGAAGATTATCCTGCAGCACTTCGTCGACGTTCCGGACGAAGATGCCCTGGACATCGACACGGACTGGGAGTCCCTGCTGCGCACGTTGACCGGCAATCCCATCGACGGCCAGGCACTCGGCGACCCGCTGGCGGAGGCCATCCTCGGTGCCGACCGCGTCTGCCGCAAGCCGCTGTCTGCAGTCATCCGCGCCGATCGCGTCGGCGACGTGCACCAGACGCTGGCAAGCATCGATCTTGCCGCCCGCATCACGGACAATGGTTCGCTTATCGACGAAGCCACTGCGACACAGCGGTACCGCGAACTCGTGGCCTTCTACGAGGAGACTAAGGCAGCGCGTAGCGCCGTGCTCGTGGCCATCTCCTAAGAACTAGCAGCGCAACTGCTAAGCCGATAACTCCGGCGATGAGGCCGCCGATAACATCGGTGAGCCAGTGCGCCCCGACCCACACGCGCGACAGTGCCACAGCGCCGATAAGCGCGATGATGGCCAGGTCGAGCAGCTTGCGGGCTGTGCGGCGCAATACGGGGATGGCAAGCTGCATCGCGGCCATGCCACTGGAGGTAACCGCTGCCACATGTGCAGAAGGAAACGCCGCATCGTGCAGGTTGACCAGTGAGAACTCCTCTCCCGGTCGGTCGCGGTCCAAAAACCACTTCATGGCATAAGTCACCGCAATTGACGAACCGAATGACGCCGGCAGTAGCAACGCCCACGCACGGAAGCGGAACCACAGGAGTGCCGCAGCAACAAGCGTGACCGGCGCGATGTAAATCGGCCGGATAATCTCGCTCAAAGCCAGCATCACACTATCGACGCGGCCATCCCGCGCCCCATGCAGGTCACTGACCCAGCCCGCAAACGACTGATCCACGCTCCCCGCCAGCTGCGTCTGAGTGAACCACGCCAGTGCACCTAGGACAGCTAGCCAACCAATGACGTGCCGAGGTCGCGCAATTCGAACACGTGCCACTAGCAGTTCTCCTCGGTTACTTCCCCAATGACTCCCTGGATTATTTCCCGGTCACGGGCGCTGAGGTCGACGTCGGCAAGCAAATCGGGACGACGTTCGGCCGTGCGGATGAGCGATTGGTCGCGCCGCCAACGGTCCACCAGCGCGTGATTGCCGCTGAGGAGAACGTCCGGCACTGTCAGTCCACGCCACTCGCGCGGCTTGGTGTAGGACGGCCCTTCGAGCAGACCGTCAGAGAAAGAGTCCTCCTCGTGGCTTTTGCGATTGCCCAACACACCCGGGATCAACCGCACGACGGACTCCGCAATCCCCAGCACCGCCACTTCCCCGCCGATCAGCACATAGTCCCCAATAGAGACCTCACGCACGCGGTAACGATTAGCGGCATCATCAATAACTCGCTGGTCGATGCCCTCGTAGCGCCCGCACGCGAACACAATGTGCTCCTCGTGTGAGAACTCCTGCGCCATCTGCTGCGTAAACGGCTCGCCCGCCGGGGTCGGGACGATCAGCAGGGGCTTCGCTGAATCTTCTTCGCTTAACGACGGCACTTCCGCTGCAGCATAGGAAGATTCCTCGACCAAGCCCAGTTTCTGATCATGGCGGACATTGTCCAAATGTGGCACCGCGGACGTGAGCGACTGCTCCGCTTTCAGCGTCGCCACCTCGTCGAGGGCGGGGCCCCAGACATCCGGCTTCATAACCATGCCGGGGCCACCGCCGTAGGGCGAGTCATCCACGGCTTGATGTACACCTGGCGCCCAGTCGCGCAGGTTGTGCACTCCGACACTCAAAATGCCCTGCTCAATTGCCTTGCCCAGCAGCGCATGACGCAGTGGCTCGAGGTACTCCGGGAAGATTGTGACTACATCGAGACGTAAGCTCACAGCTCCAACAGTCCTTCCGGCGGGGTGATGGTGACAGTAGAATTCTCAAGGTCAACTTCCGGAACGATGTCCTCTACCAGAGGGATGAGTACCTCCCGGGCCCCGTCGTCAAGCGTGACTTCAAGGAGACGATGAGCGGGCGCGCGGACGATAGAAGTGACCTCGCCTATATCGGTGCCGTTATGGACTACGCGCAGGCCTTCAAGTTCAAAGTCATAAAAGTCCTCGTCTTCGAAGACGGGCTCGGCATAAAACTTCATACCCCGATGACGCTCGGCCTCATTGCGGCCCGGAATCTCCTCGAAGCGAATCAGCAAACGCCCCTGGTGCGGGCGTGCCGTTTTCACAGTCAGCTGTTCCTCACGGCCGGCCTGTACACCCAACAGCGTGGCCCCGACTGCGAAACGCCCTTCCGGATCATCCGTTGTCGCATCGACGACGACTTCCCCGCGCACACCGTGGGGCTTGATCACTCGGCCAATAAGCACCATGTCAGCTACCGACACGCGCACACTCCCTCTCTTATAAAGGCTCTGTAAAACACCCTGCGTAAAGCAAAAAGGCGCCACCCAACACTTCGTCTTGAAGTATAAGGTAGCGCCCGGATTAGCTAAGCGGCGTACTCAGCGTCCTTATTACTCGGCGTCCTCGGAAGCCTCGGACTCAGCAGCCTCAGCCTCGGCAGCCTTTGCGGCCTCCTCAGCTTCCTTAGCAGCCTTAGCTGCTTCCTTGGCCTCGCGGCGCTTAGCGGTGATGGCCTCAGCGGACGGGCCATTGTTGGCCTCTTCCAGAGCCTTGTTGAACAGCTCGAGCTTGGTCGGCTTCGGCTCAGCAACCTTCAGAGTGCCCTCTGCACCCTCGAGGCCCTTGAACTTCTGCCAGTCGCCGGTGACCTTCAGCAGAGCCAGAACCGGCTCGGTCGGCTGTGCACCGACGCCCAGCCAGTACTGAACGCGCTCGGAGTCAATCTTGATGATCGACGGCTCTTCCTTCGGCTGGTAGATGCCCAGGTTCTCAATGACCGCACCGTTGCGACGGGTACGAGCATCAGCAACGACGACGCGGTACTGAGCAGTACGAATCTTACCCAGGCGCTGCAGCTTAATCTTGACTGCCATGAGGAGTTCCTCTTTCTTCTATGTCACTGGACAATACTTATGCATCCGAGCTCACGAGTAATTACTAACGAAGTGCCTCGGACCGGTTTTGCCCTTGGGATATTTACACTGCGCGTGACCACCGGGCGGCCGTGGCCGGATCCGATGAATTCGCAGTCGTGCCTCAGCTGAGGATTCTCATTGAGACAACTCGAGGTATGTTACCAGCAGTTTTTGGAAATTAACAAAACTGCGCACTCGAAACGCTGCATACCCACTAATGCTGAACGTCGTTGACAGTGCGGTAACGTAACATTCTATGAAAACCACCGGCACCCAATATAGGTATGACTTGGACGGACTACGGGGCATTTCGATTGCCCTCGTAGTCCTTTTCCACGTTTACGTCGGCCGCGTTTCCGGTGGTGTGGACGTATTCCTCTTGCTCTCCGGGTTTTTCTTCTTCGGCGCGCAGTACCGCAATGCCATCAATCCCCGGCAGTCCATCAATCCATGGTGGAGCATCTGGCGCACGCTGCGTCGCCTAATCCCGACACTAGTGCTGGTCCTCTTTGCGACAACCCTGTTTGTCATTTACTTCATTCCATCGCTTCGCACGATCGACATTGCCCAGCAACTCCGCGCCAGCCTGCTCTACTACCAAAATTATGAACTGGCACTCCAGGGCTCGGACTACGCAGCCGCAGAGAGCGAAACCTCCCCACTGCAGCACCTGTGGTCAATGTCGGTACAGGGCCAGTTTTATCTCGGCTCCATTTTGCTCATCTCCCTACTCGCCTGGATGACGCGCTCACCCCAGATTGTCGGCGCGGTTACCTCACCGGTGGAGGCGAAGCGCACCGACGCTACCGGCGGTAAACTCCGCCGAATCCTCACCCCTTTGCTGGCAGTTATCACTCTCGGCTCGCTTGCCTATGCCTTCTATATGCACTCCGAAAACCAGGGCTGGAACTACTACTCCACTGTCAGCCGCCTCTGGGAACTCTGCCTCGGCGCACTACTCGGACTGATTCTTGTCCGGGGCTCCATCCCCATGCCCAAGCCACTTCGAGTGCTGTTAGCCAGCATCGGCCTCGCACTGGTAGTCTCCACCGGTTTCATCTTCGACGGCGCCGCACAGTTCCCAGGCCCTTGGACCCTATGGCCCCTCGGTGGTGCTGCGCTGATTATTATCGCCGGCCCTGAGGCGGGCTGGATCTCCAAGTTCCTGGCCAGCCGCCCAATGCGCGAAGTAGGCCAGAGCGCCTACGCGCTCTACCTGTGGCACTGGCCTCTTCTCATCCTGGCCATAAACTACCTCAACCGCGATACTCCGGGGCTGAAACTTGGCACCACAGTGATCGTCGTTTCCTTTATTTTGGCCAAACTCACCAACAAGTATGTCGAGCTGCCGCTGGCTCAATCGACTCGCCGACCGACCCGGACTCAGCCCGTCGTTGGCGATGCAATCCACGCAATGAAGCATCGTCGCCCGGCTCGTCGTCTAGCGGCAGTCGGCACTGTTGTCGTCATTGCGTTGGTCGGCATGTCCAGCCTTGTCAACGTGCAACAGGTGCGCGTCGATCGCGCCTCCGCCACCAGCCTAGATCCAGAGGTCTATCCAGGTGCACTCGCGCTTACCGACGGGTACGAGGTCCCCAAGGCAGCCACAAAGCCGAATACCGATTTCATCACGGACCTTTGGCCGGAACCTGCCCTCGATGGCTGCCTTGCGACAGGCGGTGAGGACGTCGGATACTTCCCGCCGAATCGCCGTTGGCGCGATGAGACCCAGCCGTGTGTCTACGGTGATGCAGATGCTAGTGAATCGATTGTCATCGTCGGCGGCTCGCACATGGAACATTGGTTTGCCCCGATTGATGCCTACGGCAAAAACAACGGGTACCGAGTGGTGGTTCTTCTCCGACAAGGCTGTCCAGCGACCTTAGAACCGATCCACGGAGTCGGCGATATCTGCGTGGCCTGGACTTTCGAGGCTCTGCAGAAAATTGACGAGATTCAGCCAGAGATGGTTTTCACCACTGCAACCAGACCCTTGTTCCAGGCGGACCCACCGCAGCCCGGCGACTACACACCGGATGGTTACGTTTCGTTTTTCGCTGCTCTGCAAGAACGCGGAATTGATTTCTTCGCCATCCGCGATAACCCATGGGCGCTACGGGAGGACTTGGACCAATTCTCCCCCAGCGTATGCGAAGAAGCGGAAGAAGACTGCACTATCCACCGCAAAACTGCCCTAAATGCAGAAAATCCCGCTGAGGAGATTCTTGCGAACTTCCCCAACGGGCACAGTCTAGATTTCTCCGACATCTTCTGCGGTCCGACCACCTGCCGTAAAGTTATTGGCAATATCTACGTCTACCGCGACAGCAATCACATCACCGATGAACTAGCGGCCACTTTCAGTCCTGAAATGGACCGCCAGATTCAGAAGGCTCTGCGGGACTAGCTACTTCTAGTCCCCGCTACTTCTTGCCCTGTCCGAAGTCGAGATTGTTGAGGTCAAAGTCCTCCATACCTTCTGGCAGCTGATTACCCATCTGCTTCTGCAGCTTCTGCAGTTCAGCCATGCTAGGCATACCCGGCATGCCCTGCATACCTGGCATTCCAGGCATACCGGGCATTCCGCCACCGCGCATTGCCTTCGGCGGCGTTGGACCACGGTTAGCGCCCTTGCGCTTATTCTTGCCCTTGCCCTTTCGACCACGCTTGGCCTTGCGGTTCGATGGGCGACCACCGCCCATACCAAATCGGCCGGCCATCTGCGCCATCATCTTCCGCGCCTCATTGAAACGCTCGATGAGCTGGTTAACCTCTGAAACGGACACACCGGAACCGTTGGCGATACGACGACGTCGTGAAGCATTCAAAATCTTCGGATTCTCGCGCTCTTCCGGAGTCATACCGCGGATAATCGCCTCGATGCGGTCAAGCTGCTTTTCGTCGACCATTTCCGCGGCCTTGGACATTTCCGCGCCGCCGGGGAGCATCTTGAGGATGTTGCCGATTGGGCCCATCTTGCGGACCATCATCATCTGCTCGAGGAAGTCCTCGAGAGTCAGCTCGCCGGAACCAATCTTCTGGGCGGACTTGGCAGCCTGCTCATGATCGATTTCCTTGGAAGCGACCTCAACCAACGTCTTCAGGTCACCCATGCCCAGGATGCGGCTGGCCATACGGTCTGGGTGGAAGACGTCAAAGTCCTCCAACTTCTCGCCCGTGGAGGCGAACAGAATCGGCTTACCGGTGACCTCACGGATAGACAGTGCAGCGCCACCGCGCGCGTCGCCATCGAGCTTGGTCAGTACAACGCCGGTGAAGTCAACGCCGTCTCGGAAGGCCTTGGCGGTCTCTACCGCATCCTGACCAATCATGGAGTCGATGACAAACAGAACTTCATGCGGGTTGATGGCATCGCGAATGTCGCGAGCCTGCTTCATCAGAACCTCATCGATACCCAGGCGACCTGCGGTATCGATAATCACCACATCGTGGCGATGCTGGCGAGCATAAGCGAGGCCACGGAACGCGGCGTCAACTGGGTTGTCCTCGCTGGTGCCCATTTCATGGGTGGAATCGAGGCTGGTGCCCGGGAACGGTGCGAAGCACGGCACGCCTGCACGCTCAGCGACAATTTCCAGCTGCTGCACCGCACCTGGACGCTGCAGGTCACAGGCGACGAGGACCGGGGTGTGCCCCTGATCCGTGAGGTACCTGGCCAATTTACCGGCCAAGGTGGTCTTACCAGCGCCCTGCAGACCGGCCAGCATGATAACTGTTGGTGGCTGCTTCGACATATTCAGCCGTCGAGTCTCGCCACCGAGGATGTTAATCAGTTCCTCATTGACGACCTCAATAATCTGGTTTGCCGGGTTGACAGTCTGGCTGCCAATAATTTCGTTAGCGCGTTCCTTGATGCGCTTGATGAAGGTACGGACAACCTCGAGGGAGACATCGGCTTCCAGAAGAGCCAGCCGAATCTCGCGGGCGGTGGCGTTAATATCCGCCTCAGTCAGGCGGCCCTTCCCGCCCAGCCCCCGCAGGGCACCCGTCAAACGATCGGAAAGAGACTCAAACAAGTTTCCAGCTCCCCTTTTGCCTTGTTTTTTCTTAACTGTTCTACCGTACCCGCTGGATACTCCATTTGGCACATATCTACAGCTTCGCCTATCGACAACGATTGCAGCCCACCCACCCTAAATGCCCCGATTCGGGTGTAACCAATAGGAAGTAAAAAATAGCAATAGGACGAAGCTCTTTTATTCTCAAGGACGTTAGATTACTGTTCGTTATTTTAACGTGACAATTAAACGAGCCTCCAGATATGAATGCCCTACTGCATAAAGAACGTTTATCCAACCCAGTTACCACCAGCTAGGTAACAGAAAGATAACGCCAGTGGCTAGCTTTTGCTAAGGCCACCCTTAGTAAGACCCCCCCCGGAATGGTGTAAGCCAAATAGCAAACCGGCGGCATTGCAGCAGGTCAAAGCACGCCACTGCGCACCTGATGTTATTCCTATAACTACCTCCAATACCGTTCATATATCAACCAGTTTATGGTTAATCATGAACCTAGTTAACCGCAGTTGGCCTGGTTTTATTTTCCGCCGTGCACGATGAGGGATGAACGGCGAAATCATATTCATTGGTCTCTGACCGTTTGACTCCTTGAGAGGTTTTCATGAAGAAGTTCACCACGGCTATCGCCGCCGCTGCCTTCTCCGCCAGCATGATTGCAAGCGCAGGCACCGCTACTGCACAGATTCCGGACTCAATGCCGACCGAGTGCCCCGCCGGCCAGCACTTTGAAAACGTCGGAGGCACCTTCCAGTGCGTCGCAGACCAGCCTGAGCAGGATTCCACTGACGGAATTCCGGCCCCAATGCCGGACAAGTGCCCAGACGGGCAGCACTTTGAGAACGTCGGCGGAACCTTCCAGTGCGTCGCGGACCAGGAAGCTCCTAAGCCCGAAACACCGGGCGACAATGAGTCCCAGCCGGGCGACCTGGGAAACCCAGGCATTTCTGATAAGCAGTGCCCGGAGGGCGAGCACTTCGACATGAGCAAGCCAGTCCCAGGCAACCCGAACGTCTTCGGTGTCTGCGTCAAGGACGAGGCGAAGCCGGACACTGACAAACCAGGCACGGACAAGCCGGACACCGAGAAGCCAGGCAAGGACGGCAAGGACGGTAAGCCGGGCAAGGACGGCAAGGACGGTAAGGACGGTAAGGACGGTAAGCCAGGTAAGGACGGCAAGGATGTCAAGGTAAACGTTGACATCAAGATCTCTGCTGAGTGCAAGAACGAAAACAAGTGCACGAAGGAAGAGAAGAAGGCCAAGGAAAAGGCCGAGATGAAGGCTTCCGAGTCCAAGAAGACGACCTCTTCCGAGAACGTAAAGAAGGTTTCGGACTCCAAGAAGTCTGAGCAGAATACCTCTGAGTCCAAGAAGGCTTCTTCGACTCAGAGCACTGGCCTGGCAGCCACCGGCGTTGACGCCACCACCCTGGGTGGAGCCGCTCTGGTTCTCCTGGTCGGCGGTGTCGCCGCTACCCGCATCGCCCGCAAGAACCGCTAAGAAGCTTAGGGTTCTACCCCGGTAACGAAATATAAAATGCTCCTGATGCCTATTTAGCATCGGGAGCATTTTTGTGCGCCATACCTCCGAAAAGTCATAACTCCCATAGCTCGAAGCATAAACCCCACAGGCACCGATTTTTTACCGAACCTCTACGCCCCATCCGCCTTTCACCACCCGACACGATCAGGTACCACGCTTCGCTAGCGAAGACAGGAAAATCTCCTGCTGAGTAAACAGTGGCGAGTTCTAAAGATGCTCCAACCACAACGGGTGTACACACTCAGCGTTGTAAATATAAGTTCCTACTTCCCCTTGCTGGGGTTTGGACAAGTCAACAATTTCTCTTTACCCCCTCCCCAAACCCATACCACCAAAGACTGTAATTAGTTATTAGAATCAAAAGTGTGAACAGTGTTCCCCCTTAAGTCCTTTGATTGCAGGGCTTTCCTATAGACATTGTGAGGTTTCCAAATGAAGAAGCTCTCTTCGACCATGGTGGCCGCTGCCGCTTCAGCCGGCATGCTCATCGGCGTTGGCGCTGCCACCGCACAGATTCCTGACCCCGCCCCGTCGGAATGCCCCGCCGGTCAACATTTTGAAAATGTTGACGGTACTTTCCAGTGTGTAGATGACGCTGCAAACCCGGATCCAGGAGGTTCATCTAACGATGGCATCCCACCGGGCGTTGAGGACACCCAGACCTGTCCCGACGGTTCCCCGCGTGACATGAGCAAGATTGACCCGGCAACCGGAGCTTACGGCGCTTGTGGCACTTCAGATGATTCCGGCCCAACTCCGGAGCCCGATGAAGATGCCCCAGAGAATGACGGAATTCCGCCGGGAGTCGATGACACCGCAACGTGCCCCGACGGTTCCCCGCGTGATATGAGCAAGATCGACCCGGCAACCGGAGTCTACGGCTACTGTCCGACCTCCGATGACGAAACTCCGGGCGACGATGAGAACCCAGGCGATGACACTCCGGGCGACGATGAAAACCCAGGTGACGAACAGCCCGGGGAGGACGAGAATCCTGGGGAGGAAAATCCAGGCGACAAGCCCGACAACCCTAAGAATTACGGTAAGAAAACCGGGACCAAGAACACTGGTCTAGCAGTCACTGGTGTTCAGGCGACTGCCCTCGGCGGTGCCGCTCTTGCACTCCTGGTCGGTGGCGTGGCAGCTACCCGCCTCGCACGCAAGAATTCAAAGGATTCCTAGCACAACTCTCCGCTAGATTCCTAGCACCTCAACACTAAAGGCCCCGGAGCCCCGCGTATCCTCTACAGAAATCTACGCGGTGGCTCCGAGGCCTTTATTTTTGCCGGGGGCAACGGGCGACGCTGTACTCACCAATCGATGGAAAATTCACTCATCGATGTTAGTTACTATTTGCGGCCGCCGAGCAGTGCGTCTACGAAGCTCTCCGGCTCAAACGGCGCCAGGTGGTCAGCACCTTCACCAAGGCCAACCAACTTCACCGGCACACCGAGCTCGTTTTGCACCTGGAATACAATGCCGCCCTTCGCGGTACCGTCCAGCTTGGTCAGGGCAACGCCGGTGATGTCTACTACATCCCGGAACGTACGAGCTTGCAGTAGACCATTTTGGCCAACCGTCGCGTCCAAAACCAGGATGACTTCGTCAACCTGAGCCTTCTTCTCCACCACGCGCTTAATCTTGTCCAGTTGGTCCATCAGACCGACCTTGGTGTGCAGGCGGCCGGCGGTGTCGATGAGCACCACATCAGCGCCGGACTCGATACCGTGAGCAACTGCCTCAAATGCAATAGAAGCAGGATCGGCGCCTTCAGCGCCGCGAACGGTCTCCGCGCCAACGCGTCGCCCCCAGGTTTCCAGCTGGTCGGCTGCAGCAGCACGGAAGGTATCCGCTGCGCCGAGAACAACACGGTGGCCACCGGCGACCAGTACACGAGCCAGCTTGCCCGTCGTCGTGGTCTTACCTGTGCCGTTGACACCGACTACCAGAATCACTGCGGGCTTGCCCTCGTGCGGAAGTGCGCGGATGGAGCGGTCCATCTCAGGCTTGCACTCCTCAATCAACACCTCACGCAGCAGGGCGCGCACTTGCTCTTCCGTGCTCACCTTCTGGCTGGCAATACGCTCGCGCAGCTTATCGACGACACGCTGCGTCGCAGCCGCACCGAGGTCAGCCATAACCAGGATGTCTTCAACCTCTTCCCACGCGTCCTCATCAAGGTCACCCGCGCCCAAGATGCCGAGCACAGACTGGCCAATTGCATTCTGCGACCGTGACAGACGACCGCGCAGGCGGCCCAGACGTCCCTCAGCCGGGTCGATGGAGTCAATCTGCTGTTCTGCTTCTGGCTCTGGCGTCGGCTTCGGCGCAGCTTCCGGCTCCGGCTCTGGCGTCGGTTCTGGTTCGGGAGTCGGCTCCGGCTCCAGCTCCGGTTCAGGAGCAGGAACTACCTCTACCTCAGGCTCTGCTTCGGGCTCTGGTTGTGGTTCCGGCTCGGGCTCTGATTCCTCTTCCCCGGCCGTTGGCAAATCGATTGGGATTTCCCGCATTACGCGGTCATAATCCCCCTCCATTTCGGTGGGGTTATCCGGAATAACCAGTCGACCTTCTGGTTTCAGCAGTGAACCGTCCGGCTGATCGGCAGGTATATCAGCCTGCTTTTCCTCTGGCTCCGGGGCCTGCTTTTCAATCGGCTTTTCCGCCGGTTTCGGCATCGGTTTTTCAACCGGCTGCTTCTCGCGGGTATCAGTCCCACCACCGGCCGGAGCGAAGTTAAAACCACTAGTGGCCTGGTAATTTCCAGACTTCTCCTGCTGGGTGAGTTCCTTAGTATCTTCCTTCGCAAAGGAAATGCGCTGGTTCTTCCTGCGGACATAGCCCACAACAAAGAGCAGCGCGATAATAACGACAATCGCGACGACAAGGAGTATCCACTGAGTTGGAGTCATAACTCTCATTATGCAGTATCAACGACTCTTCCTCACTTACTCCGCGCTTACTCCGCTCCTGTCGACGGAGTTGCGGATGCCGGTGACATTCGCTGCGAGATTACTCGAGTCACACCATCGCCCCGCATGGTCACGCCGTAGAGCACATTCGCAACGTCCATTGTTGGCTTCTGGTGCGTAATGACAATCAGCTGACTGGTCGCGCGGAGTTCCTCGAGCAGCGCAATAAGGCGACGCAGGTTAACGTCGTCAAGCGCGGCTTCCACCTCGTCGAGTACGTAAAAGGGACTCGGGCGCGCGCGGAAAATAGCGACGAGCATTGCCAGCGCCGTCAGCGACTTCTCGCCGCCGGAGAGCAACGACAGCCGCTTAACCTTTTTGCCCGGCGGGCGGGCTTCAACCTCGATACCTGTCGTGAGCAGGTTGTCCGGCTCGGTGAGAACCAGTCGTCCGTCGCCGCCCGGGAAAAGCGTTTGAAAGACTGCGGGGAATTCTGCCTCGAAATCGTTCCACGCGTCTGTGAAGAGCTGCAGGATCGTGGCATCGACTTCCTCGACAACATCGGTGAGGTCCTGGCGGGCCTTGAGGACATCATCGAGCTGCGTGGATAGGAAAGAGTAGCGCTCCTCCATCGCCTTATACTCCTCCAGCGCCAACGGGTTGACGCGGCCGAGCACACGCAGATCCTTCTCCGCCTGTTTGAGCTGCTTCGTCACGGCTGCGCGGTCGAAGTTCTCATCAGGAGCAAAGTCCGCGAGCAGGTCATCGACAGACAGCCCCAACTGGTCGACGATGCGCTCTGCAGCCTCGGTCACGCGGACCTGCGCCTGCGCACGGGCGATGTCGCCCTGGTGCGCGGAATCCGTTAGCTGTGCCAGCTCACGTTGCGCCGCATTTGCCTCCGTCCGGGCCGCTGATAGTGCCTGCGACACTGTCTTCTTCTGCGCCTCGGCATCGTCGCGATCGGCCTCTGCCCGCGCCAACGACACGTTGACCTTCGCATGCAAATCCTCAGCCAGCTCCGCGACAACTTCTGCCAATTCGCGCTGGGCAACCTTCGCCATCTGCGCCTGCTCATGGCGGGCCTTCGCTACGCGCTCCGATGCAGCCTGGCGACGGAGCCGCTCGGCCTTGCCTCGTACACTCGACAGTCGCTCCTCTGCCGTACGCAGCGACAGACGCGCCTCTGTTTCCATGGCGCGCACAGCCGTCAGCGCCTCCGAGGCACGGTCACGTTCGCTTGTCGACGGTTCCCCCTCCTCGGGGTCACGGTCAACGCGAGCTAAGCGGTCTGCGACCTCCGCCAACTCCTTCTGGAGCTTCGTTACTCGGTCCGCGGCTTCGGCTCCGCGCTGCTCAGCGCGTTCGGCATCATGCACCACGCCGGACAGCTGCGCTGTGGCCCGAGTTCGGGCATCCGTGAGGACCTTCATACGACTCTGGTGTTCACGCAGCGCAGCACGGGCGGCCGCCGCGTCCGTGCGGCGGTCCTCTTCTTCGGCCTGTGCACCGGAGAGCACACCACCGAGGTCACTCAAACGCACCTGTGCTTCTGCTAGTTCTTCGCGAGTCTTAGCAATGTCGGCGGCGATTTCCACACCTGATGCAGTGCCACCAGCACCGCCAGCTACCCAACCAGAGCCACGCAGCACACCATCGCGGTCAACAACGCGCAGTCGAGTATCCTGGGTCACCAGCTCACGGGCGACGTGCTCGTCGTCGCAGGCCACGACGTCAACGAGCAGAGAGGTCAACGAACCCGAAAGCTCCGCGGGCACTGTCACATGATCGAGCAGCCAGGATGCCTGTGCGGGCAGAGTGATGTCCAAGCGCCAAGAGTCGGATGCATCCGCAGAATTGATAACAACGGCACTGCCCTTGCCCGTGGCCACAAGCTCGTCGATAAGCGAATCTCCACTGCCCTCGCTGACCAGTGCTTCGGCGGCCGCGCCGAGGGCGGCAGTGAGCGCTTTTTCCCAGCCAGCGTCGACATCGATGACTTCAGAGAGAACGCCGAGTTCGTGTTTTTCACGTAGCCACGCGGTGCCGTCGTTGGCAGCGGCGGTGCGGGCGGTCTCCAGAGCTTCGATGCGGGCGGACAGACCTGAGACACTGCGTTCGAGGTCGCGCTCGTCAGCGCGGAGTTCTTTCAACCGTGTAGAGGCCAGCTCTGCTTCTCGGTTGGCCTGTTCATAAGCACTCTGCAGCTCGGGACCTTCGAATTCGGCCTCGGCTAGTTCCTGCGCGGCGTTTTCCACGGCTTCGGTGGCATCGGCACGGCGTTCGTCGGCCTCATTGGTTTGCTCGGCAAGGCGTGCAGCTTCGGCTTCGGCGGCTTCCAAGCGGGTGCGCAGAGATTCTTCTGCGGAAATGAGACGAACCACGCCTTCGCGACGGTCGGCGATTGCGCGAACGGCCGCGAGGTGCTCCGCTTCGGCTTCACGGAAAGTCTCCTCGGCGTCGAAGAGCGTTTCGCGGATTTCCTCCAGTTTTTCGCGGGCCTCTGCCTCAGCCTCAGCGAGCGTGGCTTCTTCGGTGGCGGCGTCGTCGGCCCTCTGCTCCAGGAAGTCCGGGTCTGGGCCTACCCACGGAGCGACGGAGTGGTCGGCCGCGCGATCGGCGGCGATGCGGGCCGTCGCTTGGATACGCTCACCGAGTGCGGAGAGACGAAACCACAAATCTCGGGCAGCATCGGCAGCTGGAGTGATGTCCTCCAGTTCGGCTTCGAGTTCTGCAGTGCGCTCAGCGGCAATCTCGGCTCGCTCCGTGGCGGCCTCCACCTTTTCCTCAATGAGCTTGGCTTGACCAGCAATGTCATTGAGGCTGTCCTGCAAATCCACGAAGTCCGCGGCAGCCAAACGCAACTTGGCGTCGCGCAGGTCTGCCTGCACAGTCTGGGCGCGAGAGGCGGCCTCAGCCTGACGCTTCAGCGGTTTGAGCTGACGGGAAAGCTCACCTGTCAGATCCTGCAGACGGTCGAGATTGGCCTGCATCGACTGCAGCTTGCGCTGCGCCTTTTCCTTGCGACGGCGGTGTTTGAGCACGCCTGCGGCTTCTTCGATAAACGCACGACGCTCCTCTGGCCGCGATTCCAGAATCTGCGAAAGCCGACCCTGGCCGACGATGATGTGCATCTCGCGGCCAATGCCGGTGTCGCTGAGGAGCTCTTGGACATCCATGAGGCGGACGCGAGAACCGTTGATTTCGTACTCACTTGCGCCGTCGCGGTACATGCGACGCGTGACAGAGACTTCCTTATATTGAATGGGAAGTGCCCCATCGGAATTGTCGATGGTAAGAGTGACCTCCGCGCGCCCCAAAGGCTTTCGCCCGGAGGTTCCCGCGAAGATGACATCTTCCATTTTGCCGCCACGGAGGGTCTTGGCGGAATGCTCACCCATAACCCACGCGAGGGCATCGACGACATTCGACTTACCAGATCCATTCGGGCCGACAACTGCGCAGATGCCGGGCTCGAATTTCATCGTCGTCGCCGAAGCGAAGGATTTAAAGCCCTTCAGAGTCAGCGATTTCAAATACATGGGGCAATATCTTACCCGTAGTTACGGTTTGGAGCTGAATTACCCCAAGCACGCACCCTGTTACACAAGATTGTTTACACAGCGTTGTTTACACCACTGCCTGCTTGGCCGACGTGTAGGCCGACTCACCGTGCTGAGCGACGTCGATACCAGAATGTTCCTGCTCGCCGTGGATACGCCAACCGACGGTTGCCTTCAGGACTCGGGCAATGATGTACGTCAGCACGCCCGAGAACACAGCTGCGATGACAGCAATAATGATCTGGATGGCAAACAACTTCAGCCCGTCGATGCCACCGCCGGTAAGCAATCCGCGATCGTTGGCCAGCAGGCCAACACCAATCGTTCCCCACATAGCTGCAACCAGATGTAGACCAACCACATCCAGGGTGTCATCGAAGTTGAACTTGTACTTTAAGCCAACGCCCCAGCAAGCCAGCGCACCGCCGATATAGCCCAGAATGATCGAGGTCACTGGGTTCATATCTCCTGCGGCCGGAGTAATAGTCACAAGCCCTGCGATGACACCCGAAGCGGCGCCCAGCGAGGTGGGATGTCCATCACGAATACGCTCGAGTGAAATCCAGCCGAGCATACCCACGCACGCTGCCACCGTCGTATTCAGCCATGCCAGACCAGCGACACCGTCGGCCGCAAATGCCGAACCGCCGTTGAAGCCGAACCAGCCGAACCACAGCAGTGCAGCACCCAGCATGACGAGTGGCAGATTGTGCGGGCGATGCTGGCTGCCATCGATGGACTTGCGCTTACCGACGATAATCGCCAGCACCAAAGCGGCAGTACCAGCAGCAATGTGCACAACCGTACCGCCAGCGAAGTCAATTGGAGCGATCAATGCTTCACCGTCAGCGGTACCGAACAGCTTTGCCGACAGCCCCTCTGCCGAGTGGCTCAGCAGGCCACCGCCCCAGACCATGAAGGCCATTGGGAAGTACACCAGCGTCGTCCAGAAGCCGACGAAGATCAACCAGGTGGAGAACTTCACACGTTCAGCCAGCGCACCGGAAATCAGCGCCACCGAGATAGAGCAGAACGTGAGCTGGAACCCGATGTCGATGATGTTCGGGTACCCGTTCGCACCTGCGATGTAGTTGCCGTCACCATCCGTAATCGAGTTACGCAGACCGAAGAACTCGAATGGGTTGGCAAAAACACCACCGATCGACTGCGATCCGTAGGACATCGACCAGCCCCACAGCACGTAAATGGCACCGACAACGCCGACCGCACCAAAACTCATCATCATCATGTTGAGCACCGACTTCTGTCGCGACATGCCGCCATAGAACAGCGCGAGCGCCGGTGTCATCAGCAAAACCAACGAAGCCGAAATCAGCATCCACGCTGAGTTTCCCGACTGTGCAATTACTTCTTCAGGCGTCATATGTGCCTCCCCTGTCTGTCAGTAGGTAGTTATTAACTTAAACCACCCGACTTCCGTATTTACGTATTCTTTTTCTCACTTGCGTAGTTGTTCAGCGCTCTAAGACCTCTTCAGCGTCCCAATCGACTACCTCAAGACACGAAAAATCCCCCGCTAACTGCGTAAAAACAATGGCGCAGAGCGAGGGATAGAACGTTTTCGAATTTTTCGGATTCCTACACCGACATGGGGGGGGGAGGAAGGCAGTTGGCACCCCTTAACGACGGTCAAACGTGCTCAATGCACCCTTCGGTTCCTGCCATAACGGCACCACTGCCGTCACATCGCCCGGAGTATTCGGCCCCTCAAGCCAAGCGAGCAAACTCTCACAGTCTGCCCGTGGCCCTTCAGCAACAACTAACACCCGACCATCCGGATAGTTCTGGGCATAACCGACCAACCCCAACTCCAGAGCCGTCGCGCGGGTGTACCAGCGAAAACCAACACCTTGAACACGACCGTGTACCCACGCGGTGAGGCGGACGTCGTTAAGCGACATCGGACTCACGCACTGTCATCGGATCGGAACCGTCCCAGCACTCGATCTTGTCGTGGCCGCGGACGTTAGGCAGATCATCGCGGTGGAATACCGGATTAAGCCCCTTGGACTTCTGCTCAGAGTAGTTCCGCAGAAGCGCGACGGCTACGCCGCCCAGCGGCAGAATAGCGATGATATTGATAGTGGCCATAAGGGCGGAGAAGGTGTCCGCAAGCGACCAGACCAGCGGCACGGAACCGACAGCTCCGCCAATAACGCACAGGATGACCAGCACGCGCACGGTATTCAGGACAGCCTTGCTCTTAGACAGGAATGGGATATTTGCTTCGGCGTAGTAGTAGTTACCCACCAGGGAGGAGAACGCCAGGAAGAAGATGATGACCGTAACCGCGTGGATTGCCCACGTGCCCACCTGCGCCGACAGCGCGGCCTGAGTCAGCGCGGTGCCCTCTGCATCGCCGCCGAAAGTAGGGTCGGACAGCAGGATGATCACTGCGGTGATGGTACAGACGACCCAGGTGTCGAAGTAGACACCCATCGTCTGGATGAGACCCTGCTTGACCGGGTGTGACACCGACGCCGTCGCCGCCGCATTCGGAGTGGAACCCATACCGGCTTCATTGGAGAACAGACCGCGGCGAATACCCTGCATCATGGCGGTACCGACGGCAGCACCAGCAATCTCACGGATACCGAAGGCGTGCTCAAAAATCAGCTTGATCATGCCCGGCACCTCGGTGATGTTGAGAGCCAAGACAATCAGGCCGAGGATAATGTAGGCCACGGCCATAATCGGCACGACGATCTGCGTCACCGCCGAAATACGCTGCACACCACCGAAGATGATGACGCCGGCCAAGATTGCCAGCACAATGCCGACACCGAACTTAAAGATCGGCGCGTCTTGACCGGTCGACTCCGCCACAGCCGCCGTAATCGAGTTGGACTGCACCGCGTTGAACACGAAACCGTAGGTCACCGTGATAGCGATGACGAACAGCGAGGCCATCCAGCGCCAGTTCTCCCCGAGCCCCTTGGTGATGTAGTAGGCCGGGCCGCCTCGGTAAGAGTCCTTATCCCGCACCTTGTACAGCTGTGCCAGCGTAGACTCCACGAAGCTGGTTGCGCCACCAATCGCGGCGAGCAGCCACATCCAAAACACGGCGCCAGGGCCACCGGTGGTGATCGCCACCGCCACACCTGCGACGTTTCCGGTACCCACGCGTGAGGCCGCCGAAATTGTGAAGGCCTTAAAGGCCGAGATGCCCTTGACACCTTCAGAGATATCAGAGGGCTTTTCAGTGATGGCCCTGAACATCTCCGGGATGTACCGGATCTGCACCATGATGGTCCGCCAACAGAAGTACAAACCTGTACCAACTAGCAGAACAATCATGAACAGCCAGTACTTGTCATTCCAAGCATTTACCCAGTCGGTTGCTTGCTCCATGAAACTCATAAGGAAATTCTAGCGTTGACAAGTGGGACACAGATAACTCGATCTATTCCCAAATGGCAGACGGACAATTTCGCGCCCACACCTCGGGCACGGCTCCCCCGCTTGGCCATAGGCGTTCAAGCTCCGCTCAAAATAGCCACTTTCGCCGTTGACATGCACATATAACGCATCGAAGCTCGTGCCACCGGCCGCTAGCGCCCGCTCGAGTACCGATTGCCCCTCGCGCAAAAGTTTCGCTAAACGACGGACCGAAAGGTCACACGCCGGCACGCGACCATCGACCTTCGCCGCCCAAAGCATTTCGTCGGCATAGATGTTGCCGATACCCGACACAATGTTCTGGTTGAGCAATACGGCCTTGATCGGTGAACGCGACTTCATCATGCGGTGTGCAAGTGCAACCACATCGACGGTGGGCTCCAATAGATCGGGCGCGATCTTGGCTGCGGGTTCCGGAACCACGCGTCCATGGGATTCGACCATTTCACAGGCCCAGACCCAACCAAAGGTGCGCTGATCGTTGAAGTTGATTAGGTGCCGAGCGCCGTCCGGCAGGGCGATGTCGAAAGCGGCTCGGGTGTGACGGCCAGGCAGCGTATCGGGAGTGTACGGAGCTTCCACGCGCAATTGGCCGCTCATGCCCAGGTGGATGGCGATTGCGGAGTCGTCGTCAAGCGTGAGCCACATGAACTTGCCACGACGATCCGTAGCGACAACCGTCCGCCCGCGCGTACGACCGATAAACTCCGCGGCGCCACCGAGTTGGCGCCGCACGGCACGAGCGTTGTAGACGAAGGAATCGTCGATGCGGCCACCGGCGACGTAAGTGTCGAGACCGCGGCGTACGGACTCGACTTCAGGAAGCTCGGGCATTAGGCCAGTGCGGTATGCGCCTGATGCGCGGCGTGCATTTCGGCTTCCTTCTTCGTGGCGCCGGTACCGCTGCCCTTAACCACGCCGTCAACCAGCACGTCGACGTAGAAAGTTAGGTCATGGTCGGGGCCGGTGGTGCGCACGGTGTACTCGGCAGCCGGTAGTTGCTTGACCGCCAGGCGCTCCTGCAACAGCGTCTTCCAGTCACGACCGCGAGACTCAGTCGGGGCATCGTCAATCATCTGGTTAAACAGGCGAAGCACGGTCTCGCGGGCAACCTCGAAGCCATGCTGCAGGTAAATAGCACCCAGCAGCGCCTCGGTGGTGTCAGCGAGAATCGAGTGCTTATCCGCGCCACCGGTGGCCTTCTCACCGCGGCCGAGGAGAATGTGCTCTCCCAGCCCGATACTGCGGGCCAGGTCAGCCAGCGCGTACATGTTCACGACACCTGCACGCATCTTGGAAATATCCTGCTCAGCGCGGTCCGGGAAGCGACGGTAGAGTTCTTCAGCAACGCACATGCCCAGCACGGCGTCGCCCAGGAACTCTAGCCGCTCGTTATTGGTCAGCATGCCATTTTCATTCGCGAAACTGCGGTGGGTCAAAGCGAGCTTCAGGGACTCCTCTGGTAGCTCAACACCGAGTTTTTCCAGCAGCGGGGCGTGATCGACGGCCTCGAAAGCCGCCTTTCTAGCCGCCTCACCGGTTAGCCGACGCTTGCGGCTCATCCGTTATATCTCCTTTAAAGTCTTCGTCTAAGTCGTCGTCGATTACTTCTCGTCGCCGAGCGAGCCAAACTTTTCCGCCAGGCCAGCCCAACGCGGATCAATGCGCTCCTCTTCACCCGAGATGCCGTCTGGCTCCGGCACTTCTGAGTCCGACTCAGCACAGCTGGAATCGAAATCCAGACAGGTCGGATTGAAGGGCAGATTCAAGCCCGCCTCATCGATGACGGCTTGAGTGATATCCACCGTATTGTCGACGATCTGGCCAACTTCGTCCTCGAGGTCTTCTTCCTCGGCATCGTCGCCTGTGATGAAGTCCTCGTTGTTGGAAAAGACAGCCGAAATGTGGAAGCTGAGCTCCGGATTCAGCGGGGCTAGGCAGCGCACGCACTCGCCGGTGGCCTTGGCAGTCACAGTCGCGTCAACCATGACACCGCTGCCGAGGTTCGTGACAATGCCGTCAACGACAACCTCCTCGCCAGCGGCGATGCCAATCATCTCGACACCAACGCGGACAGGGCTATCGCCTACCTTGCGGAACTGCTCGGGCATGCCGCCCTGCAGACATGTCGAAACGTCCAGAACAAATGGGGATGAGTCAGTCATGATAGACCTCAGTCTACCCCGAAGATGCGCTAACGCTCGTACCGGCGGCGTTCCTGTCCCTCGGAGAAGGAAGACGGCGCGTTCTGAGCCCCTGCACCACCGCCGACGGCACCGGCTCCCGAACGCAGTACCGAGCGATTGCGACCGACATTGCGCAGGGTCTCCTGGAGAGTCTGTTCAAACTCGGCGAGCTTGGAATCGACGTAGCGGTCACACTCTTCGCGGAGGCGAGAGGAATCCGCGTGCGCGTCAGAAAGCAGACGATTCGCCTCGTCATTGGCTTCGCGGACGACCGTCGACTCAGCGACCAGGCGAGCCTGCTCCTCACGGCCTTCCGCAACGGAACGCTCGTAGGATTCGTTACCAGCGTGAATCAGGCGATCGGACTCGGCAGAAGCACGATCCACAATGCTGTCGTACTCGTGCTGAGCATCCTCGCGGAGGCGACGGGCGTCGTCCTCAGCGGCCGCGACGGTGCCAGCTGCGTGGGCATTGGCATCCTCGACGGTGTGGTTAGCGCGGGCCTCGGCCTCGTCGACAATGCGATGGGCTTCTTCATCCGCAGTCGAAATGGTGTTGTTCGCCCGGGCTTCAGCATCGTTGATAATCTCATCCCGCTGGTCCAAGACATCCTGCGCGTCATCGAGCTCAGCCGGGAAAGCATCCCTCAGCTCATCGAGCAACTCGAGAACACGCTGACGCGGAACCATACAATTGGCCGACAGTGGCACGCCGTGTGCCTCTTCTAGGATCTGGACCAGTTCATCAAGAGATTCGAAGACGCGAAACATGACTTACATGCTACTTCAGTCGGCGCTGCAGGGCGTGCAAGACAGGCTCAGGAACTAGCCCTTCCACCGAACCGCCGTAGCGAACAACTTCCTTCATCAGTGTCGACGACACATGACCGTACTTCGGATCAGCTTCCACAAAGAGAGTCTCAATGCCCGTCATGCGCCGATTCATCTGCGCCATGGGAGCCTCGTACTCGTAGTCCGCCGCCGAGCGCAGCCCCTTGACCAGGCAGGAGATGCCCTGCGCGGAGGTGTAGTCAACCAACAGCTTCGACCAGGAGTCCACCTGCACATTGTCCAAGTGCTGCGTGCACTGCCGAATGAGGTCCATGCGCTCTTCGACATTGAACATGCCCTGCTTATTCGGGTTGTGGGTAACCAGCACGGTCACCTGATCGAATTGGCGCGCGGCACGCTCAATCACATCGAGGTGACCAGAGGTCATGGGATCGTAGGAACCGGGGCAGCATGCGTGAGTCATAGAGGTCAAACCACCTTTGGCCGTCGTAAAGCGTAAAGAAGAACGTTAAGCGTTGTAGATAGCGGTGTCGAAGCGCGCCAAACCGTGAATGCGACGCTTCAGCTTCTGCTGGAGCTGTTCGTAGCCCTCGGGCCACTGCGTCTCCTCGTCATCGCGGTGACGCTCCACAGTCACGACCGCGCCCGGCGCGAGGAAGCTACGCAGCGCCTCGAGCATCTCTGTAACGGCCTCCCCCACCAACTCATAGGGCGGATCCGCGATGACGCGGTCAAAAGGCTCGCCCGGCGCGCCCGCAAGGTACGACGACACTTTCATCGGAGACAGGGCCACATCGGGATGCCCCACGGTGCGAATGTTCTTTTCAATAGCGGCAATGGCGTTCGGATCGTTTTCCACCAACACGACGGAACGCGCGCCGCGAGAAGCCGCTTCCAAACCGAGCGCACCCGAGCCAGCAAACAGGTCGAGAACGCGAGTTCCCTCTAGCCCAAAGCGTGTGGACCAGGAGGAAAAGATGGCTTCCTTCGCGCGGTCACTAGTTGGCCGAGTGGTCTCTCCCTTAGGCGCGACTAGCCTACGACCGCGTGCCTCACCTGCAATAATGCGGGTCATCTACTTCCCTTCGTGCGATGTGTTCTCGTTGCCGTTGTGCTGTGCCGTGGCGCTGTGAGTTGCTGGCGTGATTCGTGCCAGCAGCTGACCGCCTTCGACATCCACAAATTGATCTGCCGCCACCTCCGCGACCGTGCCCGGGCAGGGCGCTAAAACCGGCGCTTCTAGCTTGACGGCCTCCACGACCGCAATGACCTGACCGGTCGTCACCGAGTCTTTCTCGGCGACCTCCCAGCGGACTACTCCTGCAAAAGGTGCACAGACATTTACCATGCCCAACAGTCTACTTTGGTCTTACTAGGAGCGGTCCAAGTAGTTCGACTGCTCTTCATCGATATCGGAGATAAGCTCTCCCACAAGCCTTTCATCACTGTCGAGGAGAGCCGTGGCATCGTGTCGGGTGCGCTCGATGATCTCGCCGTCGGTGGTGAGGTCCACCAGGCCGAGGCCTGTTGCCAGTCCCGATTGGTCATCGCCGAGCAGATCGCCGAAACTACGCGTGGCCAGGTCCAACTCCGCCAGTTGAATGCCGTCGGTGGTGGCGGCAATGCGATCTAGCCGGGTGCGCTCTGGTGTCTGTGAATGCGTGTGTGTACACAGGAAGCACAGTCCACCCCGGTCACCACGGCCGACACGACCGCGCAGCTGGTGAATCTGCGAGATGCCGTAGCTCTCGGCGCGGCGAATCATCATGATCGTGGCCTCTGGTACATCCACGCCGACTTCGATAACTGTCGTGGACACCAGTACATCGAGCTGTCCTGTGGCAAAGGCCTGCATCACGCGGTCTTTGTCCTCCGGTGCCATATTGCCGTGCAACTGACTGATACGTACACCGGGAAGTTTCTTCCTCGCTCGGTCGAACACCGCCTCCACGGACTCGTCGAGGAACTGTTCCTCGTCGCGGGTAATGCGGGGACAGACAATGAAGGCGCGGTTGCCCTTGGCCACTTCTTCCCCAATGCGTTCCCAGGTTCGTGCCTCCCAGCGCGGCTTTTCCAGCGTCGGTACGACAAAAGATTGGATCTCCTGACGTCCCCGTGGCAATTCCGTCAACTGCGAAACTGCGAGGTCGCCAAAAATGGTCATCGCTACCGTGCGCGGAATCGGGGTTGCCGACATCACCAACAGATGCGGTGTCATTCCACCCCGTCCCCTGCTTCGCAGCTGATCGCGCTGGCGCACACCAAAGCGGTGCTGCTCATCGACGACCACCAGCCCGAGATCGAAGAACTCCACGCCCTCACTGAGCAGGGCATGCGTGCCGACGACAATGTCAGCCTCCCCGTTGACTGCCTCCAACAGGGTTGCCCGGCGCTCCTTCGTCGACATCGATCCCGTCAACAGTCGTACAGTCACTGCTACTCCGGCTTGCTCCAGCATCGCTGTCAGCGATCGGTAGTGCTGTTGGGCCAGGACTTCCGTCGGCGCCAGCATCGCGCACTGCCTGCTGGAATCGACTGCTTGCAGCATTCCCAGTAGGGCCACCACGGTCTTACCCGAGCCGACTTCACCTGCTAGCAGGCGGTTCATCGGGTTAGACCTCGCTATATCCTGCGCGATATCGGCTGCGACCGCGACCTGACCGTCGGTAAGCGAAAACGGCAACCCCCGGCGTAGCTCGTCGCGAAGTCCCCCGGCGACTTCCATGCAGGCCGGAGCGGTGAGACTCGCTTGAGTACGCTTGCGTGCACCAACGGCGAGCTGGAGCTCAAGCGCTTCGTCGTACTTCAGTCGGGCAAGCGCGATGTCGGGGCCCGCGATGGAGGGAAAGTGTGCGCCACGCAGTGCGGAGTCGAAATCGGTAAGTCCCTCCGGCGTGGCGGGCAATGGGTCTGGCTGCAGCGGTAACCATTCGAGGATGCGCTGCATGTACAGAGCCAGGTGAATACCCGCTACTCCTTTACGGCCACGGTAAATGGGCAGATAGGGGCGCGTGAGCAGCCGCTGCATCTCCGCAATCCCCTTGGCTGTCTTCGTCAGTGTGGCCAGCTTGCCAGTGGCTGCGCCTACCGAACCATCGGCTTTAAGCACCATGCAATCAACATTTTTCAGCTGTAGCTCATTGCGGAACTCGCTGAGCGTGCCAACAATGAGTAGACGCACACCGGGGTGCAGCATATTGCGCAGCCATTCGGCACCGAAAATCGCGGCCGGAAGAATGCGCACGCCGTCGCTGACATAGATTTTCAGTGGCTTGCGTCGGTCGGCGAAGGCGGGCGCTGGCGAAATGCTGTGCACCTCCACGACTGTGGTGATGGTGTCGCCAATGTCGGAAAATGACACATCTAAGCTCTTACCCTGCGCCACGTAGCGCTTCGGGAAATTCGTCAGCGCATCCGAGACGGTCTCCATACCAAAAGCCGTATGCAGCTTTTTTGCAGTCTTTGGCCCCACCACGATATTCAGGGGCGTGCGCGCATAATCCGAGCCGAGCCATCCGAGCATCGCGCTACTCGATTCCTACCTGCACCAGCTCATCGATGCCGGTCGCATCATAGGCTACGACCTCCACAGGCTTGTCCAGCCGCGCCCGCACTTGCGCTATGTCCACGCCCTCAGCTCCGCGCCCGAGCAGCAGAGTCACTAGTTCCCCGCCGCCAGCCAACAGGTCTGAGATGGTCTCTGTGAGCGCGTCAGTCAGGGGCTTATCGACGTCCGCAGCGACTACAGCCGTTCGCGTGCCATTGGCAGCCTCTCCCATCGCATACGCAGCAACCGCCAGCGGCAGCTCAGCCGAATGCACGGCCAAGGCAGCAAGGCCAGCCGGAATGGAGTCTGTGGACACTACCGCGAGAGTCGGATTAGCCGCAGCAGCAGCGAATTCGATATCCGCCAATTCCTGGTCGCTGACCAGCCCATTTGGCAGCAGGATAACCTCGTCCGCGCCCCTCATGGCAGTCAGTGCCTTGGTGACCACATTGTCAGCGAACTCCTGGTCGGCGATGGCTGCGCGATCTGTGGGAGTGGATGTGGGAGTCGGAGCGGGGGTCGGGCTGATAGCAATCGCCCCAGAGGAGGTGATGAGATCATTCAGCGGACCATCCGGCACTACCGCAATGAGGATGCGAGTGGAGTCAGGTGTTGTCTCCGGCTCATCGAGCACCTCGATACGGATGCGTTCCGGACGACCGAAGTCAAGTGCTGCCTCGATAACCGCGCCCGGCTCCACTGTGTGGATATGCACCATGTACTGCGCGGTCTCCGCATTACCAGCATCACCTGCGATGATGAGCGAATTGCCCAGCGGGTTCAACCGCTCTCGCAGCGCTTCCACCGCCTGGGTATCCGCCAAGGAAATCAGGTACATGACCTCCATCTCAACGGTGGCTACGTGTGGCGCGTCGACATGCAAATCGACCGGTGCGGCTGCGCGGCCGCTGACTTCGTCGGCAAGCGCGTCGAGCAGAATGACCAACCCCGCGCCGCCGGCGTCGACCACGCCCGCCTGCTGCAGTGCCGGGAGCTGGCTGGGGGTTTTCGCCAGCGCATCGCGAGCGGCATCCGCGATCGTGTCGGCGAGCTCCTCAATCGAGTCGCCCTCAAATTCCTCCGCGGCAATCGCGGCGTGCCGCAGGACTGTCAGAATCGTGCCCTCCACCGGATTGGCAATCGCTTGGGAAACATGTTGCACAGCTAGCTTTAGCGAGTGTTGTACCGACTCAACGCCAATGCCACTACCGGAGGCAGCCTCAGCCACCGCGCGAAAAACCTGCGAGAGCACAGTGCCCGAATTACCGCGGGCGCCGCGCACTGCACCGGCAGCTAGGGCCGCGGTGACTGCGCGAACATCGGAAGCGTCAGCCTTTTGCGCTTCCTCATAGGCCGAACTCAACGTCGCGAGCATATTCGACCCGGTATCGGAATCCGGTACTGGGAAGACATTGAGACTGTTGATCTCATCGCGGCGGGATTGAAGCGCGTCAATCCCCCGGGCAACCCAGCCGACAATGGCGGCAGAACCAATCTGCAAAGACATGAATTCCTATTCTAGCGTCCAGTCGATAGGGGTAGCTCCCTGACGAATCAGCGACTCATTGGCCCGGCTGAACGGACGCGACCCGAAGAACCCACGGGATGCCGACAGCGGTGACGGGTGCGGCGAACAGATGCAGTCCACGCCGGGGAGCCAACGCTGCAAACTCTGCGCGTCGCGTCCCCACAGAATGGCCACGAGAGGCTGATCACGGGCGACCAATGCTTTGATGGCATGCTCCGTGATTGCCTCCCAGCCCTTACCGCGGTGCGAGGCAGCAGCACCCGGGCGCACGGTCAGTACACGGTTGAACAGGGCCACGCCCTGCCTACTCCACGGAGTGAGGTCACCGTTGGAGGGAGTCGGGAGCCCCAGGTCGGAGGAGTACTCCTTAAAAATATTCGCCAACGACCGCGGTACCGGCTTCACATCCGGCTGGACCGAGAAGCTAAGCCCCATCGCATGCCCCGGGGTCGGGTACGGGTCCTGACCGATAATGAGCACCTTGACCTCATCGAATGGATAAGTAAAGGCGCGCAGCACATCGGTGCCCGCGGGCAGGTAACCGTAGCCGGCCGCGTTCTCCTCGCGCAGGAACTGCCCCATCCGGTGGATGTCATCGGCCACTGGCTCCAGCGCCTTCTGCCACCCTTCTTCGACCGGCAACGGATCCATGTCATGCAGCCTTTCTTCTCAAAACCTCTTCGAACTCTTAAAAGGAAACCCAACCGGCATCGCGGGCAGGAGGTTTGCCGTCGATAAGCACCGAATCGAACTTTTCCTTCGACACCGTACCGATAGCGCGGAACCCCGTCGGAGGCTCCCCCGGCGTCGAACCGATCAGTGTATGGTCCTCCCCTCCGGTGAGCACCCACTCCCACGGGTCGATGCCCAGGTATTCACCAGCGGCAATCTGCAACTCATCGGGCGCAATAGCACTGCTGTCAACTTCCAAAGTAACCCTGGAGGCCTGCGCAATAGCGCGGAGATCCACCACCAGTCCATCGGAATTGTCCGTCAGTGAACGCACACCTGTGGCTCGCGCCGTGGCACCCCTGCGATATTCAAATTCGGGCGTACAGTGTGCTGCCACCAGCTGCGCAAACTCGCTTGGAACCTTTGCCGGGCTTCCGCAGTGCTGAAGCAGCGCAAGGCCCGCAGCAGAGTAGCCGATGCGTCCCGACGCAATCACCGTATCCCCCGCGCGTGCTGCTGAGCGCAGCAGCGGCCGCCCAAGCCCACCGAGTTCGCCCATCGCACTGATGGAAATCACCAGAGAATCTCCGCTGACCATGTCACCACCGACGAGTTCCGCCGGACATTGCTTGCCTTCCTGCCACAATCCCTCGGCGATACCGGTGACCACACTCACCGGAGTATGCAACGGTGCTGAGATGGCGAAAAGCATGGCCGTTGGACGCGCACCCATCGATTCGATATCGGCGAAATTCTGTACTGCGGCCTTAGCTCCAACTTGCTGAGGTGTCGACCAGTCCAGGCGGAAGTGGCGCCCTTCCACCAACATGTCGGTGGAAGTGACAAAACGGGCGTTGGGGGTTGTCTGCGTCAAGACGGCGGCATCGTCGCCATTGCGTGCCGACGGGGCGATAGCCCGGATGGCCTCAATGACCCCAAACTCGCCAATATCGCCAATGGTCAATTCAGTCACAGTGTCGAGTCACATTCCTAATAGTCGATGGTTAACCGTTAATAGCGGAACCCGTCTCGGTATTGCCCCCAACCAATTGGAGTTGGTACCGGACAACGTAGAATCAGGCCCATGGTAGACGCACCCCCATCGGGAGAAACAGTTCAGTCCAAGGGTAGCCGGACACGCGCGGGCATCGCACTCGCTATCGCCATTATCGCTATCCTCGGCATTATTTTTGCCGCAAAGATTTACCAGGATAATCAGGCGACAAAGCCAGTCGCGATTTCCAATCCGGAGCTTCCCGCCAATGACTCGCCCGAGTGTGCGGAACTGCTCGACCGACTGCCAGATCGCGCCGCAGGTCTGGTTCGCGCCGACATTGCAGAGCCGGCTCCAGAAGGCGCCGCTGTGTACCGAAACTTGGAACAAGACCGCATCACGCTGCGCTGTGGCGCGAACGTACCTAGCCAGTACAACGAACTGGCTAAGACCGAAGAGGTCAAGGGCATTTCGTGGCTGCGCGTGGTCGACAGTACCGACGAGTCTTTGGCGACTTGGTTCACCGTCGGGCGCGAACCGGTTGTTGCGATTACCGCCGAAGGAAATGCAGAGGCGGAGGATGCCCTGAGTGACCTCGCCGAGGCGCTGCGCCCGGACTCCGAGTACAAGAACAAGCCGGAGCGCGGCGGCGTCCCACTGGTAGAACTGGCAGCTCCGGAAGCTGATAAGCGCTGCAGCGGCTTGGAGGCTGCCCTCCCCCGCGAGCTTGGCAACCGTCACCGTCTGAGCGCAGAGGAAATGCCGGCTGACATGCCGAAGGACATGGTCATTTGGGGCGGCACCCCAGCAGATCCGGTGGTGCTGCGCTGTGGTGTCGACGAGCCGGCTGGCTATAGCACCACCACGCAGCAGCTGACGCAGGTTGGCGACATTGTCTGGTTCAACGAACCAACGCTTTCCTCCGGTACCTCCGCCACCTGGTACGCCATGGGCCGGGAGCGCTTCGTCGCCGTTGAAATGCCGATGTCGGAGGCCAGCTCACTAATGCCGGTGCTCTCCTCGGTCATCGCGGACAACCTGGAGAACATCTCGCCGAGCGAAGAAAAGTAAGAACCAACTTCTATCGACGAGCTACCAGCGCCCGCTCAATCAGGGCGCTGAGCAGCTCCTCGTAGGCAACACCGGAAGCCGCAAACATCTGCGGGTACATCGAAATCGGGGTAAAGCCCGGCATGGTGTTGACCTCATTGATAATCGGGCCATTATCCGTGACAAAAAAGTCCACGCGAGTCAGCCCATCAGAGCCTAGTGCCCTGAACGCCCGACGAGCATCCGTGTCCAGTGCCTTCAAAACATCCTCCGGCAGCTCAGCCGGGATCTGCGCCGAGACGACATCATCCAAGTACTTGGTCTCAAAACCGTAGAAGCCCTCGTCGGAGTCCTCCGTGCCACGCAGCAGGGACGGGACAGAGACCTGAAGGCTGCCGTCAGCGCGCTGCAGCACGCCAATCTCCACCTCGGCGCCGTCTACACCGGCCTCTACAATGACCTTCCAGTCGTGCTCTCGGGCCAGCTCTACCGCCGCATCCAGATTCGCCCAATCATCCACGCGGGAAATGCCAATCGACGATCCACCACGGGCAGGTTTAACGAACACCGGCAGGCCAAGGGTCTCCTTGTCCTCGTCGGAAAGCGACTCGCCAACATGCAAAACAACCTGCTTGCCAATAGGAAGCCCCGCTGCCTGCAAGAGATTCTTCGTGCGTTCCTTATCCATTCCCGCAGCGGAAGCGAGCACGCCCGGGCCGACATAAGCAATGCCGGAAAGCTCAAAGAGCCCCTGAATCGTGCCGTCCTCGCCGTGCGGACCGTGGAGGACCGGGAAGATAACGTCGACGGTGTCGAAAACCTCGCCGGCGCGATCACCGGTGACGAAGCGGAATTCACCGCGGCGTGACGGCGAGGTGCTCAGCGCAACCTCCTCGCCCGGGATGACCTCAGGCATCGTACGCCCCTGCGTGCGCAGCGTATCCGTCTCACGCGTCCCGACGGTCCAGACACCATCCTTGGTAATACCAATGGGAACCACTCGGAAGCGGTCCTCATCCAGGTGATCCATAATTGCGCCGGCCGAGACACAGGAGACGCTGTGCTCAGGGCTTGCGCCACCGTAGATGACGGCGACGGAAATGCGATCTGCAGACGAGCTATTCGACGAAGTCATGGTGACTTAGTTTAGCCCCGACCTCGTTGAAGTGGTTACTCCGACTTGCGGCTTCGCCCCATCAGCTTGCGAATTGTCTCATCGACCTTCGCGCCTTCGTGGCAGACGGCGTAAACGGCCTCAGTAATTGGCATTTCCACGCCATTGCGACGAGCGAGGTCACGGACCGAGATTGAAGAAATCACACCCTCAGCCACCTGACCGCGCGTAGCGTGCTGCGCCTGCTCCATCGTGTCACCGCGACCGAGACGGTCACCGAAGGTGCGGTTACGCGACAGCGGCGAGGAACAAGTGGCCACCAAGTCACCGAGGCCCGCCAATCCCGCGAAAGTCTTATCTTCTGCACCAACCGCGTCGCCCAGACGCGTGATTTCCGCCAAGCCACGGGTGATAATGGTTGCCAGCGTGTTCTCACCCAATCCTTGACCAGCGGCCATACCGCAGGCCAACGCAATGACGTTCTTGCAGGCACCGCCGATTTCGCAGCCGATCACATCGGTGTTGGTGTACGGGCGGAAGTAATTAGTGGCAACTGCCGCCTGAATCATCTTGGCGTTGTTCTCATCGGCGCAAGCAATCACCGTTGCCGCTGGCTGCTCCATCGCAACTTCGCGGGCGAGGTTCGGGCCGGACAGCACCGCAATACGCTCTGCTGGCAGGTCTGTGACCTCCGCAATGACCTCACTCATGCGCAGATGTGTCTCGCGCTCCACACCCTTGGCCAGGCTGAGCAGAATCGTCTCCGGCCCGATGAAGTCCTTCCAGACCTTGAGGTTGTCACGCAGAGTCTGCGAGGGCACGCCCAGCACCACCACATCCGCGCCCTTCAGCGCGGCCTCTGCATCCGAGGTGGCTTCGATGTTGCGCGGCAGCCCCAGACCAGGCAGGTAGTCGTGGTTTTCGCGGCTGATCTGAATACGCTGTGCCTGCTCCGCACGTCGCGACCACAGCCGTACAGGATTGCCCGCATCAGCAAAAACCTTGGCGAGCGTCGTGCCCCACGAGCCCGCACCCATCACTGAAACCTGCACCATCGCCGCGACCTTCCTCCGTTAGTCTCTAATCTCCAACAAGTCTAGCGAGACGTTCTCACACTGCGATACTAAACTAGGTCGGCGACAAAGGATTGAAAGGGAATTCACGATGATGCACGAAGAGGACAAGGACCTCAAGGGCGATACCTCCGTGACCGGTCGCCTGCGCCAGATTCCAACGAAGCCAGGTCAGGATGTCACCAAGCCGACCTTCGCGGCCGGCGCGGTTCTATGGCGCGGCGATGTCCACAACCCTGAAATCTGCGTGATTCACCGTCCCTCCTACGACGACTGGTCGCTGCCGAAAGGCAAGCTCGACGCCGGCGAGAACCTCATTGCCACCGCCGTCCGCGAAATCTGGGAAGAGACCGGTTACCGCATCCGTCTGGGCAAGCTCGTCGGCAACGTCTCTTACCCTGTCGCCGGACGCACGAAGCTGGTCTGGTACTGGACCGCTGAGGTTCTCGACGGCGAATTCGAGCAGAACTCCGAGGTCAACGAGCTTCGTTGGGTCTCCTGGGACGAAGCCGAGGAGCTGCTGTCCTACGACCTCGACCGCGACGTGCTGGTCAAGGCCCGCAAGCGCATGAACAAGGAACCGGACACCCGTCTCATTCTGGTTCGCCATGGGCGTGCGCACCGTCGCACCAACTGGAACGGCAATGATGCACTGCGGCCACTGGATAAGAAGGGACGTCGTCAAGCGGAACTGCTCGTCTCTGCCCTGGAAGGCTTCCGCCCCGAGCGGATCTACTCCGCCGAGCCCGTGCGTTGCCAGGACACCGTCGCGCCACTCGCCGCAGAGCTGGGAATGCAGGTCACAGTCGACGAACGGCTTGGCGACGAGCACTGGATTGCCAACCAGGTTGAGTCCAAGAAGGCATTCGAAGACATTGTCGCGCTAGGCGGAGTCAGCGTCATCTGCTCTCAGGGCATCACCATCCCAGACCTGCTTGCCGCCTGGTCCGCTGAGGGCACCTTGCCCTTCGACGAGGAAATCCTGTGCAAGAAGGGCTCTGCCTGGGTGCTGGGCTTCAACGACGGTGTGATGACCACGGCTGATTACTACGCCTCGGCGCTGCCGGTGAAGTAGTTTGTGAGGATTTTGACCTACAGCGTCTTAGGCTTGTGGGCCGGACGACTCTCCTCGTAGGCCACAATGTCCGCTTCGTTGCGCAGGGTCAGGGAGACGTCGTCAAGCCCTTCCATCAGACGCCAGCGGGTGTAGTCGTCGACCTCGAACGGGAAGACCTGCTCACCGGCCTCGACGGTGCGGGTCTCCAGGTTGACGGTGAGCTCCATGCCAGGGTTAGCCTCCAGCAGCTTCCACAGCAGCTCGACATCGGACTGCTGCATCTGTGCGGCGAGCAGCCCCGCCTTGCCGGCATTGCCACGGAAGATATCGGCGAAGCGGGAGGAGATGACGACGCGGAAACCGTAGTCCATCAGGGCCCACACGGCGTGCTCGCGGGAAGAACCGGTACCGAAGTCCGGCCCTGCTACGAGGACGGAGCCCTTTGCGTATTCCGGACGGTTGAGCACGAAGTCGGACTCGTTGTTGCGCCAGTTGCTGAACAGGCCATCCTCGAATCCGGTGCGGGTGACGCGCTTTAGGTAGACAGCCGGGATGATCTGGTCAGTGTCGACGTTGGATCGCTGCAGGGGAACGCCGACGCCGGTGTGAGTATCAAACTTTTCCATAGTGAAAGGTCCTTAGAAGTTCTGCTTGGGTCTGTTGTACAAAGATCGGCAGTGAGAGTCAGTTAGAGATCAGCCGGTGCTGCGAAGTGACCGGCGACGGCAGTGGCTGCGGCGACAGCCGGGCTGACCAGGTGGGTACGACCACCCTTGCCCTGACGGCCCTCGAAGTTGCGGTTGGAGGTCGAAGCGCAACGCTGGCCCGGGGTCAGCTGATCCGGGTTCATGCCCAGGCACATGGAGCAGCCCGGCATACGCCATTCGGCGCCTGCCTCTTCGAAGATCTTGCCCAGTCCCTCTTCCTCAGCCTGCGCACGGACCTTTGCGGAGCCCGGCACGATGAGCATCTGGACGCCGTCGGCAACCTTGCGGTCCTTCAGCACGTCGGCGACGGCGCGCATGTCCTCGATGCGGCCGTTGGTGCAGGAACCTACGAAGACCACGTCGACCTTGACGTCGCGCATCGGGGTGCCCGGCTTCAGATCCATGTACTCCAGTGCGCGTTCGGCCGCGATGCGGTCGGAGTCCTCAGCGATGAACTCCGGATCTGGCACGGTCTCCCCCAGCGGCACGCCCTGGCCAGGGTTAGTACCCCAGGTAACGAATGGAGTCAGCGCGGAACCGTCGATTTCAACGACCTTGTCGAACTTCGCGTCCTCGTCAGTAACCAGGGACTTCCAGTATTCGACTGCCTCGTCCCACTGCTCGCCCTGCGGCGCGTGCGGGCGGTCCTTCAGGTATTCGAAGGTGGTCTCGTCCGGAGCAATCATGCCGGCACGGGCACCGGCTTCGATGGACATGTTGCAAATGGTCATGCGGGCTTCCATCGACAGCTTCTCGATGGCCTCGCCGCGGTACTCAATAACGTGGCCCTGACCACCGCCGGTGCCAATCTTGGCGATAATCGCCAGAATCAAATCCTTGGCGGTAACACCATCCTGCAGTTCGCCGGTGACGTTGACCGCCATGGTCTTGAAAGGCTTCAGCGGCAGGGTCTGGGTAGCCAGAACGTGCTCAACCTCCGAGGTACCGATACCGAAGGCCATAGCACCGAAAGCACCGTGGGTTGCGGTATGCGAGTCACCACAGACGACGGTGGTGCCCGGCTGAGTCAGGCCCAGCTGTGGGCCGACGACGTGCACGATACCCTGTTCGCGGTCGCCCATCGGATGCAGGCGGATACCGAACTCCTCGGCGTTCTTGCGCAGTGTGGCAATCTGGGTACGAGAGGTCGGCTCCTCAATCAGATTGATTTTGCCGCCGGCGACAGTGGTCGGAACGTTGTGGTCCTCGGTTGCGATGGTCAAATCCGGGCGGCGTACCTTGCGCCCTGCCAGACGGAGGCCATCAAAAGCCTGCGGCGAGGTAACCTCGTGGACGAGGTGCAGATCGATATAAATCAGATCTGGTTCGCCGTTGTCGCCTTGCTTGACTACGTGGTCATGCCAGACTTTCTCGGCCAGAGTCTTCGGGCTGGTGTCCGTGGTGCGCATAGTGGGTGAGCCGCCTTCCGGATATATCTCTTTTATCTCAAGGAATGAGATGTTAATATCATGGCATGGGACAGATTAGCACATCCGAGACGCCAGCTCTAAGTGGCATTAAGGTTCTCGACCGTTCGGTACTCATTCTCAAGTCTGTTGCAGAAACTCCACGCACCCTCGCCGAGCTCTGTGACGACACCGGCCTGCCCCGCGCCACCGCCCATCGGCTGGCCACGGCGTTGGAAGTACACCGCCTTGTCACCCGCACTCCGGACGGCCGCTGGACGACGGGCCCCGGCCTCACCGAGATCACGCCTGTCACAACCGACCTGCTTGCCGACGCCGCAGCGCACATCCTGCCGAAGCTAGTAGAGGTAACCGGAGAGTCCGTGCAGCTCTACCGTCTCACCGGCGATACCCGCACCTGTATTGCCTCCATGGAGCCCGCCACCGGACTGCGCAACACCGTGCCAGTTGGCTCTCGCATGCCGCTAACCGCCGGCTCCGCCGCACGTGTTCTCCTGGCCTTTGGCCCGGCCAACCTCGCTGAGCGAATGCTTCCCGACGCCGACTTCAACCAACAGGACCTCGACGACTGCCGACGTCTCGGCTGGTCCGAGTCCATGGGTGAGCGCGACCCCGCACTTGCCTCCGTCTCCGCCCCGGTTTTCGACAGCAACCAGCGCATGATTGCAGTCCTATCCGTCTCCGGCCCCGTGGAGCGCATGACTCCGTCGCCCTACGAATGCTGGGGCGCAAAGGTTCTCGCCGCCGCTGAGGAGATGAGCTCCCGACTGTAATGCCCGCTTACCGTCACCTTGTCCTTCTTCTGTCCATGTTCGCGGCGGTCGGTTCGTCCGTCGTTCACATGGGTGTGCCTTTTCTCATCCCATCCCTACAGGAAAACGGCTTAAGCCTCTCCGCCGCCGGCCTCGTCGCAGCAATGCCGGCGGCCGGTATTGTCTTCACGCTCATCGCCTGGGGCTGGTTTGTCGACCGCTATGGCGAACGCGCAGCTCTGTTCGCCGGCCTGACCTCTACTGCCTTAACGACGGGGCTTGCGGCGCTAGCTTCGTCGTCAAGCCCGGCTCTGCTCGGGGCCACGCTCTTTCTCGCCGGGTGTGCGGCGGCGAGCGTGAATTCGGCATCCGGCCGCGTGGTGTCGGGCTGGTACCCACCGCATCAGCGCGGCACTGCGATGGGCATTCGCCAAATGGCTCAGCCCCTCGGCGCTGCACTATCAGCGGTAACCCTGCACCCTCTCGCGCAGAATTACAGCATCGGAGTCGCACTCGCGATGCCCGCAATCCTGTGCGCCGTGCTGGCGTTGCTTGTACTGATAGGCGTGAAGAATCCCCCTCGCCCTGATGCCTCGAACCCCACCGTCACGGCCAGCCCCTACCGGGACGGCAAGTACCTCGTGCGCATCCACATCGCCTCGGCGCTGCTGTCCTGGCCGCAGTCGATGATGGGTGCCTACATTCTGGTGTGGTTGCTGTCTGTGGGGTACTCCGATGGCACGGCGGGCACAATTGTGATGGTCTCGCAGCTGCTCGGTGCCGGATCGCGAGCACTGATGGGTGTGGTCTCTGACCGAGTGCGATCTCGCATCCGCCCCTACCGCTGGGTCTCGGGTGCGACCTTTGTTTTGGCTGTCGCAATGATGATTGCCAGCTGGGCTGATTGGCGCACGCTTGGAACTTTGCTGGTCTGCGCACTGGCCGTTGCTGTGGTCAGCCCGAATGGACTCGCCTTCACCGCAGTTGCTGAATACGCAGGCCCCTTCTGGTCCGGACGCGCTATGGGTACGCAGAACACGTTCCAGAACATTATCTACGCTGCAACGCCTCCGGTTTCGGGTGCGATTGTGGCCGCTGCGGGCTTCCCCGCGCTGTTTGCCGTCACGGCTCTGTTCCCCGCCGCCGCGCTGGGTATTGCGCCACGAGAAGACCAGAACCGCAACGGGCGGGTGCGGGTCGAGCTTGACTAGCTAGCTCCGCGCCCACCAAACAAATCGAGCCACGCACGCGCACCAGTGCACAGCCAGCAAACACAGCAGCCCAGCGCTAACCACGTATAGCCACTGCACGCCGGTAGTGTCACCCAGGCTGTGCGTACCAAGACTCAGAGTGCCCACGGGGAAGGTTGCACCCCACCAACCAGGGCTATAGCCGGCCCAACGGATTACGGCGCGGGTGAATCGTCGTAAAGCAATGACGGCGAGGAAGACACCGACGATGAGCACAGCGGTGCCGTAAGCAACAGCGAAGGTTCGGTTGAAAAGCAGCTGCGCAGCAGCCGTGGACTGACCGACCAGCCCGAGCGGAATCCAGGCAGTACCGGCGATGGAATCGGGGATGCGCATGGTGCCAGAGAACAGCGCGACGTAGCAGCGTACGAAAACCGGCAGAACCGTAATCAGCGCCATCCAAAAGAGTATTTGTGCGCAGACGTGATAGAACGTGCCGTAGTCAACGCTCAGCTGCGCGCCACTTGTCGCCGCCACCATCGGGGCGACTAGCGCGAGGCCCCACTGAAAAGCTGGTTCGCCTTCGAATCCTCGCAGCTGACGAAGGCTGACGTAGATAGCCAGCGGCGCACCAATCCACCAGGACACCAGCTGCCACGATGAGTTACTAGATAGCGCAGTCGCAGCACTACCGAGAGCCATGATGCCCATCGAGAGCATGCCCCACGGTGCCATCAACTTCGAGTGGAAAGGCGGGTTTCGAAGACGCAACCAGCCAACCACTATGAAACCGAGAATGCCTACTGCCACGATGAGAAGCAGCTCCGGAACCATCGGCACGTCATGAATGTGCGCAAGCGTAGCGAAGATGGACGTACCCATCAGAGATCCTGCCCACGCGGGCCCGGCGGGCGCAAGCACATCACTGCGAGGAGAGTCGGTCATGCCCATACCGTATTTGCGCTTGCTGCAGTCACAGATATCACGAAACTCTGTGAGGGGTACCATAGATGCATGTACCCCTCCGCTGTAGCCGAGCTCGATGCACTTCTCACCGTCGCCCGTGCGGGGTCGATCTCGAAGGCTGCGCGTGAGCTCGGCACCAACCAGCAGACCATGTCCGCACGCATCGCACGGGCGGAGAAAGCGCTGGGAATCACCGTCTTCGAACGCTCCCCCTACGGCGTCTCGCCTACGGAAAAAGGGCAAGTGCTTATCGACGCCCTCCCAGACCTCCTCGCCGCCTGCCACAGGTTTTCGGGCATTGCCGCCAGCTTGCGTTCCGACGATGTTCCCCGCCACCTCACCCTTGCGGTGTCCAATACTGTCGCTGAGCTCTACTACCCCGGCTGGGCCGCCGAGTTCCACCGGCAACATCCCGCAGTCAAACTGTCGATGGTGCAGGCAAACTCCCGGGAGGTCCGGCAACTAGTAGCCGACAGTGCGGTGGACTTTGGTCTGGTAGAGGGCGAGGCTGGTCGGCACGACCTCGAAGAGCAGATCATCGGCACCGATGAGCTGGTCCTCGCCGTGCCGACGGGGCACCCGTGGACTGAGCGGGCCGAGATATCCATCGAGGAACTGCGCACTACCCCGCTGGTTATTCGCGAACCCGGTTCCGGCAGTAGACAGGTCGTGGAAGATGCACTGGGGAATCTCGCCGAACCCGCGGGAGAATTCGGATCCCTGTCAGCACAGCGTGCTGGCATGATTGCGCTGGCAGCGCCAACAATCATCGCCCGCGGCGCAATTCGCGATCAGGTAACGCTCGGGCGCATCGTCATCGTCCCCACCCGCACCCGTTTTACTCGCAATCTCAGCGTGGTTATGCGTCGTGGCAGTGAAGCTAGTGGGGACATTTCGGAATTTATCCGCATTGCTAGTCCTATACTTAGCAAGCATGAGCAATCCCAATGATGAACTCTTTTCCTCCGACCGCTACGATGCCGGTATCCAGATCCGCCGCGAGGTAATGGGCGACGAATTCGTCGATGCCGCCCTCTCTCGCAACGCCGGCTCCGATGGAGAGACCCTGCAGAAGCACATCACCGCCACAGTCTGGGGTTCTGTCTGGAGCCGCGAAGGACTGGCCAAGCGTGATCGCTCCCTGCTCAACATTGGAATGCTCGTCGCTCTGCGCGCCACCGAAGAGCTGCGCGGCCACATCAAGGGTGCCCTCGCCAACGGCCTGACCCGCACCGAGATCACCGAAGCCATCGTCCACGCTTCTGGTTACTGCGGCGCACCAGCTGCACTGTCCGCGATGAAGGTCGCGCAGGAAGTGCTCGTCGCTGAGCTTGGCCCGCTTGACGACGACGATCAGTAGGCAGCCCACGGGCTATCAGGCCCTGGCCTCCGCGTTAGTACATCAGTGATGCGGCGCAGCAGCCACGACAGTGGCAGGGCGATGGCAGTGGTGACAATTGCCACTGCCAACATCGAGCCCTGGAAGGTCTGATAACCCATCAAGCTCATTACCCAGTCCATGACCAACACGTGGACGAGGAAGAACTCGTAGGAGACCTCCCCCAACCACATCAAGGCTGGATGACGAAGCCCCCCTTACCTCCGTGCCCAGCGCAATCGGGGCCACGAATGCGCCTGCGGACAAGCCATACAGCGTGGTCTTCCACAACGCCTGGTCGACATCATCCGGCACCAAGGTTGCTGGCCCCACGTGAGTGGTTGTGGATAGGAAAAACAGGACTAGCGCTATCAGCCAGCTGGCCGCCAAATTGACGCGCCAGCCAACTTTTCGCCCGTAAGCCAGCAGCATTCCGATGGCGAACCAGTCGAAATACGCCATCGGCCACAGCCGTGCCACTACCGGCAGCAGCCCTTCCTGATGCGACAGCACAGTCCAGACCGGGCCAATAAGGCCAAAACCAATAATGATGGCCAACGTTGGACCAGGCCGCAGCCGCCCCTTTGTGATCGTCCAGATGCCAAGCCCCACCAGCGGCAATACCAAGTAGAAGCCGACTTCCACCACCATCGACCACATCTGCGGCAAGCCCGGGTGAATCCAGCCGAATTGGAGCGTCTGGGTAAACGACATCGTGCGCAACCAGCCCTGTAGCCCTCCACCAGATGGTGGTGGCTCGTCTGCAGTGTGAATCAGAAAGGCCGCAGTGACCACAATCCAGTAGGCCGGCAGGACTCTCTTCGCACGGCTGGTGAAATACTTCCGCAAGTCCGGTCGGTTCGCGGGGACGTCGTCAGGCGAACCGAGCCAGCGCCCTGTGAGCAGAACCGCACTGAGCACGAAGAAGATGGTGACGCCAATTTCGAATCGACCGTTGAGGCGCCCCCACCAATCGCCGGTGTAATTGCCCGTCCAAAACGCGGCATGCGTGAGCAGGACGCCGAACGCGCCGATGGCTCGGATGCTGGTCAGCTCCGGAACGTAGGTGGACTTGGCCGAATTCATGCCAATATTTTAGGAGCGCAAAGTACTTCCCCGTGTTATTTCGGCAAAAGTGGAATCTACATAATTTCTTCTACATATTCTCGACGGTGCTCAAAATGTACTGAGCAGATTCACGCAACCGCTCCAGCTCCCAGCTGTTTAGCTGTGGCGGCATACGGCGAATGATTCCACCTCGGCCAATCACCGCAGGCATCGACAGCGAGACATCCGGCAACCCGTATTCACCATCCAAGCGTGTACACACCGGGTGGACGCTGTTTTGATCCAGCATCACCGCACGGGCAATTTCCAAAGCGGAGCGTGCAACACCGGCATTAGTCCAGCCCTTGGCATTGAGAACATCGTAAGCTGCCCCGACCACGGCATCTTGAATTTCTTGCGGTGAAGGCAGCGGCGTGCCATGCCATTTTTCCAGTTCTGCCCACCTCACACCTTGAACATTGAGTGTGGACAAAATTGGGACAGCCGTAAGCCCGTGCTCACCCATCATGTAGCCAGTGACTGACTTCGGGTCGATGCCGAGCTGCTTGGCCACCACCCAGCGCAGTCGAGCCGAGTCCAGCATGGTGCCGGTACCAAAGAGCTTTTCCGCGGGGTAGTCGAACTCGGTATGTGCCAAGTGCACCACCGCATCGAGTGGATTAGTAATAAAGAGGACGATCGCATCGCGCGTATGCTTCACGATTCCCGGCATGACATCGCGAACCACCTCCCCGCTGAGCTTGGCCAATCCGGCACGGTCCGGACGGGAATCCGGGTCGTCCGGGTCCGGGAGAATGGACGCACCAGCAGCGACGATAATCATATCTGCGTCAGCACAATCGCTGTAGTCGCCAGCATGCACATTGACATAGTCCGTGCCGGGAACACCAGTGGACTGGGATTGGTCCAGAGCCTCGCCATGCGCGACGCCTGGTGCTGCGTCAATAGTGGCAATCTCAGCGAACAGCCCGGATTCCATGGCATATGTCAGAACATACGAACCGACGTGACCGAGACCAATACAAACGAGTTTTGAATGTTTCATAGTTTCGATACTAGGACTGTGGAAATCCAGTGCCGCGGTGGAGGGGTGAGCAGCAAGACAAGAGCCTCCACTCGATTACGAGTGAAGGCTCTTGTCTCTATATATCTTTGTACCCCGTACGGGATTTGAACCCGTGTTACCGCCGTGAGAGGGCGGCGTCCTAGGCCGCTAGACGAACGGGGCTTAGAACTTTCATCCGCGCGCTGCGGACTTGTTAAACAATACACTAGACGTGGATAGTAACTGCAAATCACCAGGTCAAAGCACTAAATTCCAAGTGTTTCCGCATTTTCTGCCAATGCGTTTTTAAGCTCCGCTTCATCCATTCTTCGCAAAGTCGCAACTTCGGCGACAGTGTCCCGCAACGCGGCGATGACCTCGGCAGAGACCGCCTCCGCCGCATCACCGCTTCCGGGCTCGCGCGGAAGGTCAGTTTCCAGCAAAAGCCTATCGACGGGCACCTGCGACACATAGGCCCGTCCGCGTTTGGTCCGCAACATGAGCGGATTGACGGAGATGTAGCCACCGGCTCGGATAAGCCTGGTCAGCTCATCGTTGGTGCCACCGAAACGGTGAAAGATGGGCACGAGATTCTCACCGGGCACCATGCCCGCGTCGGTGTTCAAGCGTGGTTCCAGCAGATCAAGCACCGTATCGGCGCTGCGGACTGTGTGAATGGACAGGATATGCGGCTGGCTCGAAGCTTGGACAGCATCGAGGATGCCGGTGAGGACATGGATTTGAGTCTCGGCGGGAACGTCGTCAAGCCTGCGGGGCGCGAAGTCCAAGCCAATCTCACCGACGAAACGGGTGTGTGGAAGGGCCTCGCGAAATATCTCAAGCTCGCGCTCGTAGTTGCCGTCGATATACCACGGGTGATAGCCGACTGCGGCCATGGGGAGATTTTCGCGCTCTAGCTCGACAAATCCGGAGGGGCGGACTGTCTGCGCGATGATCTCCACGCCTTCCTGCGCAATATCGGCTTTGAAGCACTCGCGCGAAGCCGGTGGCAGGAAATCGTAGTGAAAGTGGGTATCGATGAGCCGCATCATTTTTCCGTTGGTGGCTGGTTTTCGTCGGCCGGACCGCCGATGCGCGGGGCCAGCGGGGTTTCCTCGAACCCGAGCAGACGGCGAATGACCTTTCCGGCCAGCATCTGCCCCATGATTGGCGGTATGTAGCTCATGGTACCGAGGGTTTCCGCCTTGGTACCGCTGCCCTTGTCCGCAATTCTCACTGGCTCTTCGGATGAGTACAGCACCTCAAGACCGCGAATGCGTCGGCGGATACACACCTGACGGACGACCTTCGCCAGCGGACAGACCTTTGTCTTATTGATTTTCGAGAAGGTCAGCCGAGCTGGGTCGAGCTTATTTCCGCCGCCCATAGCGGAAATGAGGTGGACACGATTTTCCGCGCACCACTGCGCGATCTCAATCTTGCCGGTGACATCGTCGATAGCGTCGATGATGTAATCCGGACGCGGGAACTGCTCGAAGGTCTCCGCCAGGTTTTCGCGTGTGAGAAAAATCTGGCGGGCATAGGTCGTACAATCCGGGTTGATATCGGCAACCATCGCCTCCATGACCTCGGCTTTGACCCGGCCAATCGTGGAGACAAAAGCCAGCGCCTGACGGTTGAGATTGCTCGGCTCCACGACATCACCGGGTTAAGTGACAAAAAGTGTGTCTGATTTTCA
>NZ_KV821803.1:0-77137 GCF_001815745.1 Corynebacterium sp. HMSC064E07
CGCCGAGCCAGACACACATTTTGTCGTTTAACCCTGAAAAACGGTGATTTGGCCCCAGAAAAAAGAAGACCCCTACCGGCGTTGCACCGGTAGGGGTCTTTTCTTAGTGGCGGGGGCAGGATTCGAACCTACGACCTCTGGGTTATGAGCCCAGCGAGCTACCGAGCTGCTCCACCCCGCGTCAACTGTCCTGGCTTTTACAAGCACTCACAGCGGGCGCTGGTCTCTCTGACCAACGAGAAGTAACTGTAGCACGACGCTCCCAACAAAGACCAATCCCCAGGTCATAGCCAATTTCGCTACAACCTAGGGAGTCTTCGGACCATAGAAACCTATGATTCTCGGTTAACTACTCGTTGCACGTCTTACTGGCCGTTGGCCTTCTGGTAGTCAGCGGCAGCGCGGTCGAGCTCGGCAAGTGCCTGGCCCTGTGCCGCGTAGTCACCGTTCTTCTGAGCGTCGTTAAGCTTTTGCAGTGCGTCGGAGATACGGCGAGCGGCGTCGTCACGCGCAGCGACATCAACCTTGCGCTCTTCCTTCGGCGCCTCGTCGTCGGATTCGGCGGCGGCACCCTTGTCCTTATCTGCCGGCTGCTCCTCAGCCTCTTCCTCACCGCGGACCTTGGTCACGGCGGAAGCGTCGATACCGACCTGGCTCAGAGCCTCAGTGACCGTGGCGCCGTAGCCCACCTGACCGCGGTAAGCAACGAGAATGCGCAACAGCTTCGGGAATGCGGTCTCCTGGCCCTTGCGCTGGGTGTAGACCGGTTCGACGTAGAGAATCTCGCCATCACCAACCGGCAGCGTCAGCAGGTTACCGTTGGTGACCACGTTCGTGCCCTCGAGCAGGGTGCGGTCCTGGGCGACCTCATCTGCGGACATCATCGTGTCCTGCGCCTGACGTGGACCCATGGTCTGGGTGTTGGTCGGCAGGGCACGGATGGTGATTTGACCGTACGTCTCCGGATCGGAGGAAGCACTCATCTGGGCGGCGAGGAACTCGCGCTCCAGACCACGGAAAGCGGAAATCAGTTGGAAACTCGGCTTGCCGGTCTTCGGATCGGAAGCGACAACGTAGTACGGTGGCTGGGAGAGATTCTTCTCTTCCGGTGCGGTCGGATCGGACGGGACGGACCAGAAGGAATCGTTGGCGAAGAACACACCCGGATCGCTGACGTGGTACTTGGCCATCAGCTCACGCTGAACCTTAAACAAGTCCTCCGGGTAACGCAGATGCTCCTGCAGCTCCTCGGAAATCTCTGACTTCGGCTTCACCACACCTGGGAAGACGCCCTCCCAAGCCTTCAATACGGGATCTTCCTCATCGAACTCGTAGAGCTCAACGGTGCCATCGTAGGCATCGACGGTCGCCTTGACCGAGTTGCGGATGTAGCTGACCTCGCTGTTCGGCAGCGGGCGTGGAGTGCCATCCGGGTTAATGGAGTCCTGCGTGGTTTCCTGAAGACTCATACGCTGGGAGTACGGCATCTTGGCCAACGTGGTGTAGCCGTCGACGATCCACTTCATACGGCCATCGACTACAGCCGGGTACGTCTTGGTGTCGGTAGTCAGCCATGGGGCGACCTTCTGAACACGGTCACGCGGATCGCGGTTGTAGATAATCTTGGAGTCCGACCCAATGCGGTCGGACAGCAGGATGTTGAGTTCCTGGTAACGGGTGGCGAAAATCATGCGGCTGGCAAGTCCGCCAACGCCAACACCGCCCTCACCGTCGTAGGTGAAGTTTCGGCCGTCAGCATCGTACTCGTAGTCCTTGCCGTCACCATTGCCGCCGACAATCGCGTAGTCGGCATCGCTGTTGGCGATAACCGGACCGTAGTAAATGCGCGGCTGCTTCAGGTTCAGGTTCATGCCGTTCGGGTCCTCGGACTCGAACAGATCAGCCACGGTGTACAACGGGTAACCACCGCGGGCGGAACCGGACTCAGAGGCAACCTCATCGACCTTGTTAGCCGGCGCGGCAACGAAACCATTGCCGTGGGTGTAGACCGTGTGACGGTTGATCCAGTCAGTCTGGTTGCCCTGCAGCGTCTGCGGGTTCAGCTCACGAGCAGCGACGATGAAGTCACGGGACGCGCCATCAATCTGGTAGCGGTCAATGGCAAGCGGATCGGAGAAACCATAGAAGTTCTTCAGCTGGCGCTGCTGCGTGAAGGTACGCGGCAGCACCTCCGGATCCAGAATTCGGATATTGGCCAGAGTAGCGGCATCGCGCGAAATCGAATCCGCACCTTCCTTCGCGGCTTCCTTATCGCCTTCCTTTTCAGCCGGAACGCCCCAGTCGCGCTCGACCTTCACCTTGTCGTCGGTAAGCCCGTAGTGGTAGCGCGTCGATTCAATGTTGCGCGCAATGTATTCACGTTCCTTGGAAGCGCGGTTCGGGTTAACCGAGAACTGCTCAACTGCCATCGGCCAGGCCACGCCAATCAGGCCGGCGGAAACCAACATCAGCACGGTGGCAAACGCCGGGATGGAAAGATTGCGCAAGAAAATGGCTGCGAAGAATGCAGCGGCCACGACAATTGCGATGACCAGCAGCGTAATCTTCGCCGGCAGCAGCGCATTGATATCGGTGTAGGAACCGCCGGTGAAAGTCTTCTGCTTGTTATTCAGCAGCTCATAGCGGTCCAGCCAGTAAGACACAGCCTTGAGCAGCATGAAAACACCGGCCCAGCACGCCAACTGCGCACGAGCCGCATTGGAAACGCGGGTCTTCTCCCCTGTAGTCGGATTACCTGGGCGGATACCACCAAGGAAGTAATGCGTCACCAGCGACAGCAGGAACGCAATAACTACCAGGACAACCAGCGTCGACACGATGTACGACCACAGCGGCAACTGGAACGCATAGAAGCCCAAGTCCTTGCCGTACTGCGGGTCCGTCTCACCGAAGGACTGTCGGTTTAAGAACAGCTGCACCGTCTGCCATTTGCCCTGCCCCACAAGGCCACCGAGTACGCCGAATACAACAGGCAGCGTGGTGAACATCGACTTCGAACCAGATTCAGCCATCCGTCGGTACACTGCCTGCGGGCTGCGTGGATCCGTCAGTCCGAGGTCGACGGGCCGCGAGCGCCACGCCAGCCACATAGATAGAAATGTCAGTGCGCCCGTTATCAGGCCTACAGTGATAAACAGGACGATACGAGTGAGCCACGTGGTGGCGAATACCCCTCGATACCCCACTTCACCGAACCACTGAAAGTCCGTATAAAAATTGACGGCGATTGGAATAACAAAGGTCAGCGCGGCAATCACCAACACGGTAATTGCCAGCCACCCCGGTCGGCCACCCGCCGATCGTCTCGGTCGAGTCTGGTTTAGAGACAACGTCTCTCCTGTTCGAGTTGAGCTTGACTTGCCAGCGAGCTGGTAAGTCGGTCGTACGCTTATCTGTCATCTACTCTAAATAAAGTTCCTAACATTTGACTAAGGATGCTGTTAATACAGCGTTGCCAGGAAAGGGGCGTCGTCAAGCGTCATGAGCGAAAACAACGGCACTCAGACTCATCTCAGCCAGCAGGCACTCAATCGCGCCGTGCGCGAAGCTGTCGAATACGTCCACACCGAAGGTTGGGACCGCGCTCCGAGCCTCTTCGCCCTCGTCCCCACCGCCGCGCTTGCCGACGTGCTTGCCGACGAGCTGATTGACAGCGCCCCATTGACTGTCGTTGCGCAGGAACCCCTCCCCGAGGGAATTGAAGGCGGTAGCCCTGAGTTGGCGGACTTTATCGCTCGGACATCGTGGCCGGCAGGTGTCGTCGGTGCCGTGTTAGCGCAGGAAATAATGGTCATCGCTCCGGAGCAGGCGGACAGCTTTGAGGGTGCATCCCTGGACGAGGTGCGGGCACAGGCGGATGGTGAGGCGGCTCGCCAGGCACGTCTTTTCAGTGGTGTTATCAGCGAAGGTCCACACCTAACACTGATCCAACCTCGCCCCACAGAGGCGGAACTGGATGAGCGTGGGCCCTTTGCTGAAGATGAGATTGAGCTAAAAGATGGTTCTGGGGTAGCCGATGGTGTCATCGCTGCGTTGTATTCCACGTTCGGAAGCGCCTCATAAATCCACCTACCAGCGATAAGAGACAAAAAGAGGTATTGAAAGCGCCGAATATACATATAACTAGCTGATTCCGGTTGACATCGGACTTAGAACCTAGTTGTATAACAAAGTGATAAAGGCGCGTCTCTAAGTATCCGCTCAGGGTTCTGTCGGACTTGGTTCTGTCGGACTTGGTTCTTCCAGGGACGGTCTGTGGCGAAGAAATCGCGAGTGTAGCGCGAGTTTTTCCTTCTATAGGTTTTCAACTAAGAGGTTTTTAATTATGAAGAACAACGTTGTTCGCCGTGCAGCAGCCTCGGCAGCTGCAGCTTCTGCGCTGGCAGCCTCCCTCCTGACCGGTGGTGTTGCCAACGCTCTTCCTACTGGTAACTACGTTGCCTTCGGCGATTCCTTCGCTGCTAACCCGGGTCAGTCCGATCCAGCCGTACCGGGCCGTGGTGGCTGCCCGATTTCGGTCTCGAACATCGGCTCTCACGTTGCTCGTGAGACTGGTCTTGAACTGCACGACTACTCCTGCAACGGCACTACCGCTTTCATGCCGACTCAGCCGCAGAAGTCCCTGATGGGCCAGGTTGACAACGCCATCGCTCAGGGCTCCCTCGGCCCGGCTACCCAGCTAGTAACCATCTACGTTGGCGCCAATGACGCGATGCAGGGCGCTGTGCTGCCAATGCCGGTTCAGGATGACCTGTACACCACCAACGTTGTGGCCGCTGTGGAGAAGATCAAGGCCGCTAACCCAACTGCTCGCGTCATGCTGATTGGTTACCCGGCTTTCACCTCTAATGACCCGACTCACTACGCTTGCCCGGTTAACGCCGCAGGTTTTGCACCGCACATTCCGGCTGCCGGTATGCACCACTTTGAGATGGCTCTGCAGAACCGCCAGATGCGTGCTGCCGCTGAATCCGGTATCGGTTTCGTCAACATGAAGGAGGTCACCAACATCGACGTCGCAATGTGCGGTCCGGACGGTGAGCGTCAGGTCTCCGCAATTCTGGATACCGATGTTGCTTCCTACAACATGACCAACCACCCGACCTTCCACGGTTCGGCAGTTGCTGGCACCACTATCGCCAACGTCTACAAGAGCACCTTCTAAGGTCTTTCGACGTCGCTCAGACGTCTTCAAGTACAACGAAAAATCCCCGGTCGTAATGACCGGGGATTTCCATTTGTGGAGCTGCCGAGAATTGAACTCGGGTCCACCGCCAACTCGCCAGGGCTTCTCCGTGCGCAGTTCGCACGATCGCCTCTACTCGACCCTTCGGCTCAGGCAAACATGTCCGAATGACGGGCCCAGCCGCAAGTAAGAAGATCCCCGATGAGCCTTACGGCACACCCATCGGGCGAGCCCTTTTAAGTCGATGCCAGGGTCCGGACCAAAGGGCAAGCCCGGTCTGACAGACACGCTAGTCGCTTAATTAGGCAGCGAGAGCGTAGTCGCGCTGAGTGTTCTCGGCGCTTAATCAGTTGCTACGACGCTTAAACGGTGGTCTCTAGCCTGCACCGGCACGCTTCCCCTGGCTCACTGTACGGTGTCGAAACCATGTCAGCCCCATACAATGCCTTCGAGCACGGGAAAGTGCGTTGCGCTCAAAGGATGTTCAAGAATAACGCTTTACGACGGGAAAAGTCAACAAGCTTCGCCGCAAGGCCCACAGCCCCCCCCGAATGTCAACTCCGGGTTGACACTGACGTCAACCAATGGTTGACTGCAGTCATGGATCCATTGACGACAATCCGTCACCGACTGCAAGCAACGAACATTGCCGAACAAGAACTTGAAGATGCCGTGGCGCAGGCTCGCGCAGCGGGCCATTCATGGGCAGAGATTGGAAATGTACTCAATATCTCCCGGCAAGCGGCATTCAAGCGGTTCGGAAGTGTCCAAAACCCCGTTTCAGGAGAATTGATGACTGCCACAAAAACTACACATATCGCCGAGCTCGGCGAAAAATTCCTTCGCCACATCATCAACGGCGAAGAAGCAGAAACCGTAAGCATGATTTCCCCAAAGCTCCGGAAGGATCTCCCCTGGTCCACTATCTACTCTGTCTGGGAAGATGTTCTCACCGAGACTGGGGCGTTCGAATCTTTCGACGACACCCAAGTCACCAGCCTCGGGGGAACCAGGACTAAGGAACCGACCTCGCAGAAACTCCTGTCGAAGATTCTCGGCACAAGTCTCGTCATCACCACCCTCAAACATGAGGCTGGCGAATGGATGGCTCGAGTTGCCTTTGACCGTCACGAAAACGTCATTGGCCTACTCATCCTCCCAGTCGATGCGACTGAGTTCCCCTTCTAAAAAGGGTTTCTTCTAATGAAGACCTCTTTTACCCCTTGATGCCCTTCACACGACGGCCCAGCGCACGAGTAGCTTCGCGCTCCTCCGTGCGGCGCTTGATGTCCTGGCGCTTGTCATAATCCTGCTTACCGCGGGCGAGTGCGAGCTCGACCTTCAAGCGGCCGTCGGTGAAATACAGCTTCAGGGGTACAAGCGTGTTGTTGCCATCGCGGACCTTGCCCCACAGGGTGTCAATCTCCTTGCGGTGCAACAACAGCTTGCGCGAGCGACGCGGTGAGTGATTAGTCCACGAACCGTAGGAGTACTCCGGGATATGCAGCCCGCGGAGCCACACTTCGCCGTCGTCGATGGTCGCGAAGGCGTCATTAAGCGATGCTTTGCCCTCGCGCAGCGCCTTGACCTCAGTGCCCACGAGAACGACACCGCATTCGTAGGTGTCCAGAATGTTGTAGTCATGGCGGGCACGACGATTGGTGGCCACCACCGCGTTGTTGGCGCTGACCTTTTCTTTCTTCGACTTCTTCTTGCCCATAACCTGATTAACTCTAGTCGAAGAAGGTGCACTACAGCTATTCCCTAGCTATTCCCTTAACTTTCCCTTATGCGCCTGCTCGCACCCGACATACATATGCCTCTGGCCTTTTACGTTGTGACGCAACTTACTTTCCCCTAACCTTTTACCAACGTCTAACACAGAGGGATTTATATATATGGGACAGTCAAAAACGTTGGAACCGGACAAAGCGCCACCGAAGCCAAAGGGGTTCCTAGCAACACTGGAACGTATCGGCAACGCACTGCCAAATCCATTTTGGCTATTCGTGATTCTTGCCGGTGTAGTCATCGTTTCTTCGTGGCTCGGTGAGGCTGCGGGTATGCAGGCCAAGGATCCCGCGTCGGGTGACATCATCGAGGTGGAAAGCCTTGCTACCGCAGAGTACCTGCAAAAGATGGTCTCTGAGGCGGTAACGAACTTCACGGACTTCGCACCAGTTGGCCTGATTCTGGTGTGCATGCTCGGTGTCGCCATTGCGGAGTACTCCGGTTACATCGGCTCGGCAATTCGCGCGGCAATTTCCAAGGTGCACTCCCCTGTCCTGCTGACATTCATCGTTGCACTGGCCGGCGTGACTGGTTCGATCGCTTCTGATGCCGTCTACGTGATTCTCATTCCGCTGGGCGCCGCCTCATTTGCCGCCGTTGGTCGTAACCCTATTGTCGGTGCGATGGTCGCCTTTGCCGCCTCGTCGGCCGGGTTCAATTCATCACTGGTGCTCAACATTACCGATGTGCTGCTGGCAGGCATCTCCACGCATGCTGCGCACTTCGTAGATCCGGAATACGTAGTTTCGCCGCTGGCCAACTACTTCTTCACCATGGCCTCGTCGATTGTGCTGGCTCTGATTATTACGGCTGTTACTGAGCTGTTCATCACCAAGCACGTGGAGAAGACCATCCACGACGATCATATTGACCACGAAGCTGCCGAGTTCACCAAGCCGGGCGCTTCGGAGGAGGCTGCTGAGGAAAACGCTAAGAAAAAGGAGCAAGACACCGCGTCGAGCAGCTCCAACAGCGGCCGCGATAAGCTCGTTCTAAATCCCTCCGAACGCCATGGCCTCCGCTACGGCAACATCGCCGCTGTCATCTTCCTGGCGCTTTGGTTCGCTGCCCTGTTCATCCCGGGTTCGCCTCTGCGCGGCGAAGGCGACGGCATCTTGAATTCCGTGCTGCTTACCGACGTCGTGGTGTCCATCGCCCTCTTCTTCGCAGTGGTCGGCATTGCGTACGGCATCGGTGCCAAAACCATCACCTCCTCAGCAGACGTGCCCGCCTTCATGGAACGCGGCCTGGGCACACTGACCACAATGATGGTGCTCTTCTTCGCCGTCTCGCAGTTCACGGCCTACTTCAAGTGGTCCAATATCGGCCAGTGGACCGCTATCAAGGGCTCCGAATTCCTGACCAAGGCGGATCTGCCGCCGCTGTTGCTCTTTGCTGCCTTCGTCCTGATGGTGGCTGTTCTCAACCTGCTGATTACCTCGGGCTCCGCACAGTGGGCTCTGATGGCGCCGGTCGTTGTGCCGATGCTGATGTACGTCAACGTCTCTCCAGAGGTCTCCCAGCAGCTATTCCGTATTGGTGACTCCCCGACCAACATCATTACGCCGATGTCGCCGTACTTTGCGCTGGCGCTGACTTTCCTGCAGAAGTACTACAAGCCTGCGGGTGTCGGCACGCTGATGTCGCTGGCTATCCCGTACTCGCTGTGCATGATGGTGGGCTGGTTCCTATTCTTCGTCCTCTGGTATCTCGCGGGCATTCCGCTGGGGCCGGGGGTTCCGGTGCGTTAACTCACAGCCACTAGGAGATTGAGGGATTGGTCGAATTTTTCGCCCAATCCCTCACTTATTTGTGGCACCCGGGCTTAATATTGCGTACGGTCGCCACCACAACGGGCGTCGTAAAGCGAAAACGTACACACATTGAGCACACACTGAGACGCGGATATAACCTATGCCAACAAAGCACCTAAAATTTACGGGATCGACCGGCGAGACTCTGGCTGCATCAATTGATTTGCCGGACGGTCAGCCACGCGCGTGGGCGCTATTTGGTCATTGCTTCACGTGTAATCGGATGGTGCCCGGCGCGTCACGCACCTGCAAGGCGCTGGCGAAGAAGGGCATTGCGGCATTCCGGTTCGACTTCACTGGCCTCGGGCAGTCCACTGGTGATTTCGGTGAGACGACGTTCCAGACCAACATCGATGACCTTAAGGCCGCCTACGAGTTCATGGAGGCAGAATTTGAGGCCCCCTCGCTACTGATTGGGCACTCGCTCGGTGGCGCAGCGGCGCTGAACGCCGGCCACGATATGCCGAAAATCAAGGCGGTAGCGACAATCGGTGCACCCTTCGATCCGGCACACTCGATTGTGCGCATCGCCGGTGACATTTCGACGGTCGATGAGCACGGCACGCAGGTTCTGCAGATTGAAGGTCGTGGCATTCCCATCTCCCGTGAGTTCTTGGAAGTGTTGGCGGACTACAACCCGGAGGTTTATCTCAGCCAGCTGCGCAAGCCACTGCTTATTCTGCACTCCCCGACCGACCAGACTGTTGGTATCGATAGCGCCCAGAAGATTTTCCAGGTCTCTCGCTATCCAAAATCCCTGATGAGCTTGGATCGCGCAGACCACTTGCTCACTCGCGCTAAGTCCGCCGCGCGCGCTGCTGACCTGATTTATGCGTGGGCGGATAGCTATCTTCCGGAGGCTGAATAGCCCTGTTATCATTAGGGGTTATGGACACAACTGAACACTCTGGCCACTCACACGGCCACGGTCATTCACACGGTCATTCACACGGCCATGACCACGCTCATATTGACCCCGCGAATACTCCTGCCCGTCGCCTGCTCGCAGCTGCGGGTCTAACTCTTGTCGTATTTCTCGCCGAGCTCATCGGCGGCTTGGTCTCGGGTTCACTGGCGCTGCTGGCAGATGCCGGCCATATGGTGACGGACTCCGCAGGCCTGCTTATGGCAGTTGCCGGTTTGGCTATCGCCCAGCGCGGAGCCAATCACCGCGCGACGTACGGGTACCGTCGTGTTGAGGTTCTGACTGCTCTCGTCAACGGTCTGACAGTTTTCATCATTGCCGCTGTGATTCTCTGGGGCGCAATCCGGCGATTCGGGTCAGTGGAGCAATCTGAGATTCAAACCACGTCGATGCTCATCATCGCAGTCATCGGCCTGCTCACCAATGTGATTGCGGCGTTTCTGCTCGCCGGCGCTGCCAAGGAAAGCGTCAACGTCCGCGGCGCGTATCTGCACGTGCTTGTCGACGCCGCTGGTTCGGTCGCCGTCATTATCTCCGCTATCGCTATCGCATACACCGGCTGGACTGCCATCGACTCGGTGGTCTCTATCGTGATTGCGCTCTTCATCGTCCCCCGAGCCGCCGTTCTGGTGCGCGACTGTCTCCACGTGTTGCTGGAGTACACCCCGAAGGGCGTCGACACTGAGAGAATCACTGCTGACCTGTCTGACTTGGACGGAGTGGTCGATGTCCACGATCTCCACGTCTGGTCCCTCAACGGCAGCGACCTACTGGCATCTGTCCATCTCGTGCGCTGCGACACGCTCCCCAACGGCGACGAGCACGCATTGCTCGACCGCGCGCAGGCACTGCTTCACGACGTCCACGGGATTGAACACGCCACGGTGCAAATTGAAAGAACCGGGCACGCTGACCACGAGTACCCGGCTCATACCTAAAATGTTCGGCTAGTAGCTGAAGTAAGATGCTAGCCCTCGAGCTGCTCCCCTAGCTCCAGCCACTCCATCTCCAGCTCTGCCTTCTGCTCAACCACCTCCGCAGCACGGCGATCGAGGTCCGCCAGCTTTTGTGTGTCCAAGTTGGCTACATCAGCACTCGCTTCCGCCATCTGCGCATGCAGTTCACTTTCTTGCTGGCTGAGCTTCGCCATCTTCCGCTCCAGAGCACTCATCTTCTTCTGGACAGCATGAGCTTCCGCAGCCGAGAGCTTCGAGGTATCCTCCTCTGAAGCTGCGCCACGGGTCTGCGGACTACCGGCATTTGCTTGAGAGGCACCACCACTAGCGGCCGAGTCAGCCAGCTGTGCGCGACGCTGGAGGTACTGACTAATCCCGCCTGGCAAGTTCGTCAGCTCGCCATCGCCGAAGAGGGCCCAGGTCGAGTCGGCAATACGCTCAATCAGGTAGCGGTCGTGCGAGATGACCACCAACGTGCCCGGCCAATTGTCCAGCAGGTCTTCCAGCTCCTGCAACGTGTCAATGTCCAGGTCATTCGTCGGCTCGTCGAGCAGTAGGAAGTTCGGCTCGCTCATCAACACACGTGTCAGTTGTAGGCGACGGCGCTCACCACCGGAAAGGTCTGCGATTGGGGTGCGCTGCCGCTTCGGGGAAAAACCCAATCGCTCGGCCAACTGCGAGGCGCTAATCTGCTTTTTGCCCAGGTCAATGTAGGTCGCTACATCCTCCACGGCATCGAGCACGCGCATATCCAGCGGCAGATCATCGAGCTCCTGTCGCAGCCAGCCCAGGCGCACCGTCTTGCCCTCAATCCGCTTGCCATCGCTTAAGGGGTAGTCTCCCGCCAAAGCACGCAACAAAGTGGTCTTACCCGAACCGTTGACACCGACCAGGCCAATGCGCTCGCCGGGGGCCAGACGCCACGTGACGTCGTTAAGCAATTCCCTACCGTCGGGCGTTTCCAGGGACGCATGCTCTAGCTCCACGACCACCTTGCCCTGTCGACGCTGCGAAAACGCCATCAACTCCACGGAATCACGCGGCGCCGGGACATCGGCGATGAGAGCCTCAGCTGCTTCGATGCGGTAGCGAGGCTTTGAGGTGCGGGCCGGCGCACCCCGGCGCAACCACGCGAGTTCCTTACGCGCAAGGTTCTGGCGACGCTGCTCGGCGGCATCGGCTTGGCGCGCACGCTCGGCACGCGCGAACGTCCAGTCGTTGTAACCGCCATCGTAAAAATCGACGGTGCCATCGTGGACTTCCCACGTCTTCGTGGCAACGGTATCCAGGAACCAACGATCGTGCGTGACGACGACCAGGGCTGCCCGGCGCGAAAGAACATGATCGGCCAACCACTGCACACCCTCAATATCGAGGTGGTTCGTTGGCTCATCGAGAATGAGCAGATCCAGATCTCGGACCAGCGCGGCCGCCAGGTTAACGCGACGGCGCTCACCACCGGAGAGATTGGCGACCTTGGTATCCATACCGAGGTCATTGATACCGATGCCATCGAGGACCTCGCGGATGGAAGCGTTACCCGCCCACTCGTGTTCAGCGAGTCCCAGCGGTGCAATGACGCACTCAAACACGGTGGAATTCGGGTCGAGCTCGGCGCCCTGGGTGACATGCGCCATGGCCATGTCGTTGGCTCGCGAAATACGTCCGGAGTCCGCTGGCTCCACGCCTGCCAGAATCTTCAGCAGTGTGGACTTGCCGCCACCGTTCAAACCGACAACACCGATGCGGTCGCCCTCTTGAACATCGAGGCTGACGCCGTCGAGCAGAGTCTTGAGCCCGAAGGACTTAGAAATATTCTCGCAATTAATCAGATTCGCCATGATGAGTATTTATTGTGCCCCATTCGACGTTGCCAAGCACACGCCGGACATACCAGGCCACCGGCAGCTCATCGAACTGCTCTCGGGTTACCCATTTAAACTCCGGATGCTCGCCGCTGAGCTGGACATTCTGCGTGTCGTCGGCCTCGCGTACTAGAAAGGTCACCGTGTGGAAGCGGAAATTCTCCCCGCCCAAGTCCGGATTGGAATAGTGGGCAAATTCACTGACCTCCGCTGCGCGCAGGCCGGCCTCTTCACGCAGTTCGCGCACAGCGGCCTCCGCGGGCTCCTCCCCCGCGTCGAGCTTGCCACCGGGCAAATCCCACTGGCCCCCGAGGAAGCCCTCGTATTCACGCAGCAGAAGCAGCAAGCGGTCACCTCGGAAAACTATGCAGTTGCACACCCAGCCGTCGTCGTCAGGCCAGAACTTAGTCCAAGCCAGGTCGCGCGGTTCGCGCCGGCCGATTTCGGCCCTGCTGGGGTTGCCGTCACGGTGCATGGGGGAAAGATCGCCTGTCCTTTGTTAAAAGCGCTGGTCTCGTGAGACCTCAGCGAGGCGAACGAAATCGGCAATTTCGAGCTTCTCTCCTCGCTGCTTGGGGTCAATCCCCGCTGCCATAAGCGCTTCTTCGGCTGCGGCACCAGATCCGTAAATCCCCGATAGGGCCGCACGGAGGGTCTTGCGACGTTGCGCAAAAGCAGCGTCGATAAGCGGGAAAAGGCGCGCGCGAAATTGCGGCGAAATCTCCCACGGAGCCTCGGGGGCATCGGCGGCATTGGAGTTCTCAGGAGCGTCGGAGCGGGCGTAGCAGTCAATGCGCACAAGCCCGGAATCAACCTTCGGGACCGGCCAAAAGACGTGCGGACCAATGGCACCGGCGCGACGCACTGTGCCGTAGTAGGCGGCCTTGACGCTGGGGACGCCGTAAATCTTGGAGCCCGGCTGAGCCGCCAGCCGGTCAGCGACCTCAGACTGCACCATCACGAGCACGCGGCGGATGGTGGGGAGCTCGGCAAGCATGTGCAGCAGCACCGGTACAGAAACGTTGTATGGCAGATTGGCCACCAGCGCATCTGGGGCGGTCCGAAAGTCCTCGCGACTGACTTTCAACGCATCTTTCTCAATGAGCTCTAGCGCGCAGCCGTCAGCGCGCTCAGCGACTGTCTGGGGCAAACGCTCCGCCAACCGAGAATCGATTTCAACAGCCGCGGCGCGGCCGCAGTGTTCGAGCAGCCCGAGGGTCAGCGAGCCCAAGCCGGGGCCGACCTCAACAGGGTAGGAATCCTCCGGCAAGTCCGCCGCAGCGACAATTCGACGCACGGTGTTGGCGTCATGGACGAAGTTCTGCCCCAATTTCTTCGTCGGGACAATATCCAACTGCGCCGCCAAGTCGCGTACTTCGACCGGCCCCAAGAAAGAAACTTCTGCTTTAGTCACAGTTAGATACTACGGGGTCAACACAAAAAATAGGCTTAGCTCGTTATGGCTAGACGGAACTAGCTTTAACGAAGCCCCATGGAAGCGGTACAAGCGGGCCATGCGCCCCAACCCTGACCAGCCTGGACACGCTCAGCGACAGCAATCTGCTGCTCGCGGGAAGCCTGCGATGCACGCGGTGCATACTCAGTACCGCCGTAAGCTGCCCAAGTGGAATCGGTGAACTGCAGACCACCGGAGAAACCGTTACCGGTATCGATAGCCCAGTCGCCGCCGGACTCACACTGAGCCAGCTGATCCCACACGCCGTAGCCGGCAGCCGGAGCTGCAATGCGGGACTTAGTGCCCTGGCGGATAGTGGAGATACCCGGAGCCTTTAGCTCCTTTTCTTCCAGGACCTCGCGTCCGAGCTCTTCACCATCGCGAGAGGTGACCTTGACCTGACGCTCTACCTGGCCCGGCTCACCCTCCTGCTCAACGATGCGCTCATCTTCGAACATCGAATCATCTTCAATGATGTTCTCGTGAGCTGGAATCTCCTCAGTCTCGGTGATGGTCTTATCAATCAGACGAGACAGAGCGATGCGCATCCCCTCGGTGACCGGAGCATCCAGACCCGGCTCGACGGTGTCACCTTCACGCAGTTCAATGCCACGCTGAGCCAGCACATCACCGACGGTCATAGCCGGGACGGTCAGGTCGATGTCCTTGGCATCGTCGTGAAGCACAATATTCTTGGCACGAACGACGTCGAGTTCGACCCCCTTAGCGGAAATCTCGCCCTTTTCGACCTCTACCTTGTCCTTATCGGAGATGAGCCCCTGCTTCTTCAGACCTTCAATCAGCTCATCGGTAGTGATGGCATTGGTCTTGTGCTCCTGCGGCTTGCCATCGACAATCATCGTGACCGGCTTGGCAGAGCGGTAGACCAGCTTGCCGCCGTCCGTGAGATCGCCCTGACGCTGAACCAGGTCGCCACCGGTGGTTTCGACACCAGCCTTTTGCAGAATGACCTTGTCATCCTTGGACCAGGTTGCGATTTGCTCGACCTTGCCGTCGATTTCGACGGTGATGGTGTCATAGTTGGATGCTGCGACAGTGCCACCCAGAGCAACAGCAGCGACCAGACCGCCTGCGGCGATCTTGGACGAAGTGGAAACTCCGTCGTTAGCACGATTGAGATGACGCTTCTTCGCAGCACTCACGGGGTTCGTCACAGCCTTTCGGAGGATGGGCAGTTAGCAGATAAAAGAAATACAGTTTGTAACAGTACGGTAAAGATTCAGTGTTGTCTAAAATATATCGATAAAAGTGACGGGAAATACAACAAACCGCCCCGGCTGCATTTCCGCAGCTCAGGGGCGACAATACGCCAGCACGTGCTTAAATGCCGTACACCCGACGTGCGTTATCCGTCAAAATCTGTGCCATCTCCTCCGCCCCGATTTCTCGGGCCGCGGCCATCGCACGCGCCTGATGACCGATAAAAGTGGACTCGTTGCGCGCACCTCGGAAAGGCTCCGCGGTCATGTACGGGGCATCGGTTTCCACCAGCAGCTGCTCCGCCGGCGCCTCAGCCACAGCCTGCCGCAGGTAATCATTGCGTTTGAAGGTCACGTTGCCAGTAAAACTCAGCAGGTAACCACGTGTAATGGCCTCGCGGGCAACCTCGATGGGCGAGGAGAAACAGTGCAAAATAACCGTATTGTCATAGCCGTCCAGCGCCGCCATCAGGTCTTCATCGGCGTCGCGGTTATGAATCATCAACGGCTTGCCGACGGTTGCTGCGAGCTCCATATGCCACTGCAACGCAGCCAGCTGTTCGCTCTTCGACGCGCAGCCGTCGAGGGAATCCAGCCAGTACCAATCCAATCCCGTCTCCCCCACGGCCACAACCCTGGGGTCGGCAGCCATTTCGGTTAAGCGGGCCTTGGCGTCGTCGTCAAGCTCGTGCGCGCGCGTCGGATGGATGGCGGCGGCGGCCCAGACGTTGGGGTGCGCGTGCGCGGCGGCAAAGGCCAGTTCGGTTTCCGGCATGCCGTCGCCGACCGTGCAGACTCCGACGACGCCCGCTGCGGCGGCCCGGTCCATGAGAGCCGCAATCTCCTCCGGAGTTTGCGCCCCACAGGACGCGAGATGCGTGTGGGCGTCAAACAGCGGAGTGAGATACTCCGCGGGTTCTGCAATCTTGCGTTTGCGCTTTCCCATACCTCTACTGTGCCCCTACTTCACCTGTGCCCACTCAGGGCCGTGCTCAGCCAACTCAGCGTCGAGCTTGGTGAAAATCGGCTTCGGCTTGGCCAGCGCCGTACCCGGCTCAATGTCGAAGCGACGCCAGGCGGCCTTCTGATTGACGTAGTCACCAGTGATGATTGGGTAGCTCCTGCCCTCTGCCGGCAGGTCTGCGCCGACCGGTTCGACCGGCATGTCGTCCTGGACTTCCTGCACTTCCGGCATTGCGGCCCAGATGCCCTCGCCGCCCAGGGTCTCGAAGACCTTCTGCGCGCTTTCCGGCAGGTACGGGGTCAGCAGGACATTGGCGTCGCTGACTACCTGCAGTGCTGTCCACAGCACGGTGGCCAGGCGCTCGCGCTGAGACTCATCCTTGGCTAGCTTCCACGGCTCCTGCGCAGCAATGTAGGCGTTGGCCTCTCCGACCAGGTGCATTGCGGCAGTGATACCAGCGCGGAAGCGGGACAGTGCGAGTGCGTCGCCGACCTCGGCGAAGGAACGCTCAGCCAGGTCGAGCAGTTCACGGTCAGCGTCAGTGAGTTCGCCCGGAGTTGGCACCTCACCGAAGTTCTTGAAAGCCATGGACACGGTGCGGTTGACCAGGTTGCCCCAGGAGTTGGCCAGCTCGTTATTCACACGGCGGACGAACTCATCCCAGGTGAAGTCGGTGTCCTGGTTCTCCGGGCCTGCCATTGCGATGAAGTAGCGCAGCGGATCCGGGCCGAACTCCGCTAGGAAGTCCTTCACATAGATGACAACGCCCTTGGAAGAGGAGAACTTCGAGCCTGACATGGTCAGGTACTCCGAGGAGACGACCTCCGTCGGCAGGTTCAACTCACCGAGCTCCCCGACCTCGCCCCCGCGGGAGCCCTCGCCACGGTAGCCCAGCAGCTCAGCCGGCCAAATCTGGGAGTGGAAAGTGATGTTGTCCTTGCCCATGAAGTAGTAAGACAGCGCCTCCGGGTCATTCCACCACTTACGCCACGCTTCCGGGTCGCCAATGCGCCAGGCCCACTCGATGGAAGCGGATAGGTAACCGACGACAGCGTCGAACCAAACGTAGAGTTTCTTGGTTCCGTTTTCCGACCAGCCCTCCAGCGGAATCGGAACACCCCAGTCAATGTCACGGCTCATTGCGCGTGGACGGATGTCCTTCAGGATGTTCAGGGAGAATTTCAGTACATTTGGGCGCCAGTCCTTGCGCTCTTGAAGCCACTCGGTCAAGGCCTCTGCCAGCGCTGGCAGGTCTAGCAGGAAGTGCTCAGTTTCAACGAACTTCGGGGTCTCGCCGTTGATTTTCGACACCGGATCGATCAGATCGGCCGGGTCAAGCTGGTTACCGCAGTTGTCACACTGATCACCGCGGGCACCGGACGCACCACAGATTGGGCAGGTACCTTCGATGTAACGATCCGGCAGCGTCCGACCTGTCGACGGGGAAATCGCACCCATCGTGGTCTGCTTGACCATGTAACCGTTTTCGTAGAGCCCGCGGAAGAGCTCCTGGACAATCGCGTAGTGGTTGCGCGTGGTAGTGCGCGTAAACAGGTCGTAGGAAAGCCCCAAACCCGCGAGGTCCTGCACAATCTGGCGGTTGTAACGGTCGGCCAATTCCTGGACAGAAACGCCTTCCTTCTCCGCTTGCACAAGCAGCGGCGTGCCATGCTCATCAGTACCGGAGACCATCAGCACGTCATTGCCAATCATTCGCTGGTAGCGAGCGAAAACGTCCGAGGGGACTCCGAAACCTGCAACATGGCCGATATGTCGCGGACCGTTAGCGTACGGCCACGCAACTGCTGTGAAAATGCGAGACATATCTAACAGGGTAATAGATGACCTGCCATCGCGATGAACTGTGCCCCTTACGGAGTCCTCATGAAGTCCACATGAACTGTCCCCTACCATCATCGCACGCATGCGCAGTCACTACGCTTATGTCCTATGTCCACTCGGTCTACCTCCTCCGGCTCGGCTGCTGACTTCACTTCGCGTGCGACCACTGCGCTGGCGCGTCTTATCGCTGCCGGTCATCGTCCCGCCGCGCTCATCGGCTCCTGGTTCGGTTATCGCGCGGTTCTCGCCGCCAACGTCGAGCTCACTGCCTGCGAGTCGGCAGCGCTTTTCACCATCCCCGACCCCGATGCGTGGATCTTTGGGTTCCGCCCCTACTCCGGCACCAGCGCGCACGGGGTCGCTACCTGCGTCGCGTTGCTTGCCGACGACGGCACGTGGCATTTCGACGGCCCCGGCACCGGTGACCCCTTCAATCCGGATTTCCAAGCCCTTCAGGAGGCCATCAACTACTCGCACGAAGACACGCGTGCCGACGCGCTCCCCGCGGCCACACCACTGGAGTGGGATCAGGGCGACCGAGAACACCACCAGCTTGCGGTGGAGAACTGTAAGGAGGCAATTGCCGCAGGCGAGGTGTACCAAACCTGCATTTCCACACGCTTTCACGCGGAGCTGGCAGCGAGCGACTCTGCACTAGCCCACGCCGGTGCGTGGTTTTCCTCCCGCGTGGCGCGGTATCAGCCGGCTCGAGCAGCATTCTTGCCCGGCAACCTCGACGCTGGAATTCCAATCCTGGCCTCGCTGAGTCCTGAGGAGTTCCTCATCCGCGCAGGCACAAGCGTGACTGAAACTCCCATCAAAGGCACGATTCCCGCTGGCCGGCCCCCGAACGAGTTATTGCGCAGCGACAAGGATGTCGCCGAGAACATCATGATTGTCGACCTGGTGCGCCATGACCTCGGTCAAGTTGCCAAGACCGGCACCGTGAAGGTCACAGACCTGCTCAGTGTGCGTCCGGCACCGGGCGTGTGGCACCTCTTTTCCACAGTTTCCGCGGAACTTCCCGATCAGCTCAGCCACGCTGAACTAATCGAAGCCTGCTTCCCACCGGCCTCAGTCACCGGTACACCGAAGCTGCGAGCAATTGAGCTTCTGCGCGAGTGGGAACCCGAACCCCGTGGCGCTCACTGCGGCGCGATTGGTGCGGCCCACGGTGATGCACTTGAGCTCAATGTCGGTATTCGTACCGCTGAGTACACAAAAGACCCGAACTCGGGGAGAGTTCGGGTCGAAGCTGGCATCGGCGGTGGCATCACCATCGGGTCTACACCCGAGGGCGAATGGGCCGAGATTGAGGCCAAGGCCGCACCGCTGCTGTTGGAAAGCTAGTTGCGCAATTTACGAGCACGGCGGCGCTCGCGCTGTTCGGCCGCTTCCGCCAAGCGGCGCTCACGAGCCATGCGCAGGGCAAACTGACGCTGTTCCTTGTCATCGAGGTACATCGGATCGTCGGAAAGCCCCTTAACCAGCGCCACCATCAGCGCCAAGATAACAATGACGAACGGGCTTGCCGCCAAAATGGTGATGTTCTGCAGGTTCGACAGGGCATCGCTGCCACCGGTGACCAATAGGACGATGGCAATCAGAGCGGTGAAAATACCCCACATAGCAGTGACCGTGCGCGACGCTGTGAGTCGACCGAACTGACTCATGGTACCCATCACCGTGGAGGCGGAGTCTGCCGAGGTAATGAAGAAGGTAGCCAGCAGAATCATTGCGATAGCGGAGGTAATCGCGCCACCCGGCAAGGATTCCAGCAGATTGAACAGCTGACTCTCGGCCGAACCGTCACCGTAGATGGACGCACCCTGCTGCTCGTGGGTAATGGCGGTGCCACCAAAGATGGAGAACCACACTGCAGAGACAATCGACGGAACGGCGACGACGGTGAAGACGAACTCACGGATAGTACGGCCGCGAGAAATACGTGCGATGAACATACCGACAAACGGCGACCATGAGATCCACCAGGCCCAGTAGAAAATTGTCCAGGAAGAGAGCCATTCACCGGCGGTGCCGTCAGCGGAAGCACTGGAGCGGGAGGCCATCTCAAAGAAGGAATCCAGGTAGCTGCCAATAGAGGTCGGAATCAGGTTCAGAATCACCACGGTAGGGCCGAGGACCAACACCAGCAGAGCCAGCAGACCTGCGGCAACCATGTTGAAGTTCGAGATGTACTGAATTCCCTTGCCCACGCCCGACAGTGCAGAGACCAAGAAGGCACAGCCCAGAACGAGAATAAGACCAATCCACAAAGGTGCGCCCTTGATGGCGTTGAACCCGTTGATTTCCAAACCGGCGGAAATCTGAAGTACGCCCACACCGAGAGAGGCTGCCGTACCGAAGACGGTGGCAAAAATCGCAAGCGCGTCGATAAGCTTGCCCAACCGCCCCTCAGCGCGACGCGCGCCGATGAGCGGGATGAACGCCGCCGAAATCAGCTGCTTTCGGCCGAGGCGGTAGGTCGAGTAAGCAATTGCGAGACCGACGATGGCGTAGAGCGACCACGGGTGCAGAGTCCAGTGGAACATCGTCGAAGCCATGGCGGTACCGACTTCCTTCGGCTGGTGGCCCGGCACGCCATCGCGATAGAAGGTCAGCGGCTCAGCGACACCGTAGAACATCAGACCGATGCCCATACCGGCGGCGAACATCATCGCAATCCAGCTAGGCGTGGAAAACTCTGGTTTCTCGTTGTCCTTGCCCAAGCGGATGTGACCGAACTTGGAAATCGCGATGGACACAATGAAGAAGACAAAGACGGTACTGGCCAAGATAAACAGCCAGCCGATGTTCTCCACGACCCAGTTCAGAGAGCTAGATGCAAACGTCGAGAAACTATCCGGCCACGCCAGGCCCCAGACGATGATTGCCAGAATTGCGACAACGGCGGGGATGGTAACCCCGAGGTTCACGGGAGCGTGAGAATCGTCGGCCCTGACTTCGCCGACGACTGACTCCCCTACTTCTTGTTGTATTTCATGCTCTGGTGGATTCGTCATTCCTCCACCATGTCCACCATTGACCTGGGATTTCAACTCAGGATGTGGATTCTCTCAGGTTTTCCTCATTTCCCGTCTGAATTACAAAACTCCCAATAACAGCGTTTACCCTGTTCACTGGCGTGCGCTGGAACATTTTCTGGCACAAAGTAACAATCGGCTAACGATTTCCCTCACGAGCAGCCAAAACCGCCTGATAGAGATCACGGTGCTTTGTCATTCCAGCCTCTGCCGCAACCTGCTTCGCGGCATCCTTCAGCCGCATGCCATCAGCCACAAGCTCCTCCACGCGGTCAACCAAGTCCTCCGTGGATACCTCCGTCGCCTGCTGCCCCGCGCCCTCAATCACCACCGTAATTTCGCCGCGGACACCTTCCTCCGCCCACGCAGCCAGCTCTCCCAGCGTCGCACGGCGAGTCTCTTCAAAACGCTTGGTCAGCTCACGGCTTACCGACGCGCGCCGCTCCTCACCCAAAATCTCCGCGGCATCGGCCAACGTAACAGCCAACCGATGCGGCGACTCAAAGAAACAACAGGCCCGCTTCTCTGTCTTCAGTGATTCCAGCCAGATCCGGCGCGCCCCCTGTTTACGAGGTGCAAAACCATCGAAGCAAAAGTGGCCGACGCCCAACCCGCTGAGAGCCAATGCGGTAGTCACCGCGCTCGGCCCCGGTACGCAGGACACGGGCACGCCCGCGTCGTGAGCAGCCGCCACCACAGCCAGGCCGGGGTCTGACACCACCGGCATCCCCGCATCGGTCACCACAATGACTTTCTGTCCCGCCTTCGCCGCCTGAATCAGCGACTCAGTGCGGCTCTCTTCGTTGTGATCGAAGTTCGAAACAAACTTCCCCTTGGGGGAAATGCCCAGCGCTGTGGCTAGGTTGCGCGCCCGCCTGGTGTCTTCCGCGGCGATGATATCGGCGTCGATAAGCGCACCGCGCAAGCGGTCGGAGGCATCGGCGATATTGCCCAGCGGCGTTGCCACCAGAGTGATGCCGGGAGCCAGCGTCGTAGCCTCGCTGAGGGGCTCGTTCTCGTGCGGTTGGAAGTTCGATGCCGAATGCGTCATGATTCCATAGCTTAAACTGACATTCGTGACCGATGCCGCTTTAACCCCACCACCGGAAACCGAGCGCCGCGCGAAAAAGCGTTTCCTGCGCCCGATTCCCCCGGTTCCCCCGCTGCCGCCACTGCGGCTGTGGGACAAATGGGATACCGCCACTTTTGTGGTTCTCGGAATCGTCGCAGCGCTAACGCGTTTCATCGGGCTTGCTGCCAAGACCGACAATGGCACCCCGCTCTTCGACGAAAAGCACTATGTGCCACAGGCCTGGCAGATTCTGGAGTCCACGCGCGACCCCATCTCATCTGGCATTGAGGACAATCCCGGCTACGGTCTGATTGTGCATCCGCCAGTGGCCAAGCAGGTCATCGCCTTGGGCGAGTGGATTTTCGGTTATTCACCAATGGGCTGGCGGTCTATGTCGGCGGTGTGTGGCACGCTGGTCATCCTGCTGCTCATGGACATCGTCCGACGTATCTCTCGCGGCTCGCGGTTGGCAGTGGGTATCGCTGGTCTCTACGCGCTTGCCGACGGAGTGCTGTTTGTCTCCTCCAGGGTCGGCATGCTGGATATGATTCAGACCTTCTTCATCATCGCGGCCGCGTGGGCACTTCTCATTGACCAGGCCGATGCCCGCAAGCGCCTGGAATTTGCCACGGAGTTAGGTAGTTTCGGCCCCTATCTCAGTTATCGCTGGTGGCGACTGCTCGCCGGCATCATGCTGGGGCTTGCCACCGGGGTGAAGTGGTCCGGTCTGTACTACATGGCCGCATTCGGCCTGTGGTCCGTCTTCACGGATCTGGTGTCACGCAAGAATGCCGGTGCGGACAAGCCCGTGCTCGGCGCGCTCGCCCGCGATACCGCCCCGGCGTTGCGTGATCTGGTGGTGGTTCCGCTGGGCGTTTACTTCTTAAGTTGGCGTTCCTGGTTCGCCGAAGAAACGTCGGTCTATCGCCATGTCTCGCCCGAAGAGCGCGATACGGGACTCCCCGGCACCGACTGGCTTCCCGAGGCCGTGCAGAACTACCTGCACTACCAAAACAGCGTGCTGAAGTTCCACGCCGAGCTGACCACCTCTAATGGCCACAGACACCCTTGGGAGTCCAAGCCCTGGGAGTGGCTGGTCAGCTGGCGCCCAATGCTCTACTACTCCACCGAAACCACCTGCAGTGGCGGCCAAGAGTGCAAGGGCTGGATGATGCTCTTTGGCACCCCGCCCATCTGGTGGTTGCTGGTCCCCGTGGTCCTGTGGGCCACATGGCGCTGGCTCGGCCGCCGGGACGGCCGCTACGCGCTGCCGGTCATCGGTTTCCTCGCCTCGTGGCTGCCGTGGGTCATCGGCTACGACCGTCAGATGTACTTCTTCTACGCCACCGCGCTGATTCCATTTGTACTCATCGCCTTTGCTCTGCTTGCCGACGATCTCTCACACTGGCGGCCCCGCGATAAGCCGGTGGGGTTAGTAATCGTTGGCGCACACGCCGCACTAGTGGTGGCCGCGTTTGTGTTCTGGCTGCCGATTTTGACCGGCTACCCGCTGCCTCTCAACCACTTCGATTGGCGGTTCTGGTTGCCGTCCTGGAGCTAGTCCCGCTGTGGCGGCACGCCTGTGACCGGCAACCCGGAGGCGGCTCGCCATGCCTGTGCGATTGCCGTCGGCGTATAACCGCCCAGCCACACAACGGCCAGTGTCAAAGCGGAGACAAACATCAAGGCCAGGCCAGCAATCTCAGATGCTCCCTGGGCGCCGATGAGAATGTCACGAATACCAAAACCAATGCTGAACGTGGCGACGGCACCGTAGACCGGCGCCATGCCCATGGCAGCGCGTGGCCGCCAGGCAGCCCAGAACAATCCCACTGCCAATGCAAGCCGAATTGCCGCAAGCTGGATGGCAAGGCGTGCTCCGAGCTCCATTGGGTCAACAGTGGCAGTGGAACCGTCGATAGGCGCTTCCGTGCTTGTCGCGATTCCTGCACCGCCCTGCGGCTGCGTCGAGGAAAGTCCGAGCGTCATCATGCCGGAGGCGTCGACCAGTGTCGCAATCCCCCAGACCGCCCAGCAAAGGCCCAGTGCAATGAGCACCCCGCGGGCGGTGCCGGCCATGAGCAGCCATGCGCGCTCACGCCGGCGGCGCTCCGGTTCGATGGAGACCAAAATGCGCTCCGAGAGATCATCCGTGGAAATCTCCGGCATACCATCGGCAGGCCCAACCGTAAGGGCGCGGTTCAGCCGCACCGCTCGCTCATACCAAGCTCGGCACTCCTCACAGGCCCCAAGATGGGCATCGATGACTTCATCGGCAATGCTTGCCTGCTCGCCATCGAGACGAGCTGACAATGCTGCGCGAATTTCCTCGCACTCCACGGGGGATCTCCACCGCCTTTAACTCTTAAGGGGGTTGTACCTAATGAGGTCTTACCTGATGAACTGCCTGTCCAAACTGAAACGGCCAGCACCGAAAACGAAAATCATCACCAGACCACCGATGAGCGACATCACAAGCTCTGCACCGTTGTCGCGGATAAACAGGCCATTGCCCAAGTGCATCGACCACCAGGCACCAATCATCTCAATGATGAAGACCATCGCCACCGTCGGTGCCAAGAGTCCCAGAATCAGCAACGCGCCACCGACCAGTTCGACTAGAGCGACAACCCAGACCGTCAAGTGCGCCTGCGGGATATTCGCGGCGACAAAGTAACCGGTCGTCTTGTCGATACCGGTGATAAAAATCTTGTCCCAGCCATGGCAGATGAAGATAATTCCGAGTATCAGGCGGAGAATCACGAGCGCGATATCGCGCATTACCGGTCGATCCATGAGGGACATGCTACCCGACGGCACGGTCAAAACACGGTAGCACTGCGGCTGCGAGAGGCCAGCGATTTAAACATGCAAAAAGGCTTCTCCCAACCCCTCGGGAGAAGCCTTCCGCCAAACACACCCGGTGTGTCATGTCTTAGGTAGTGACATCGTAACAGGCCGAGTTTCTAACAAAAAATCGCGCTGACGTGCTCAGACAACTTTAAGGTTGTTCTACGGCTCAGCTCACAGGACTAGCTCACACGAGCCTGTGGCATTTCGTCATAATCGTCGTCATCAAAGCGGTAGTCAGTGTAGGCCAGATCTGCGAAATCCGGGTCCTCATCATCAAGCTCGACCACTACCGCGCCCGGACGGCGCAGACGCTGTGGAATTCCCAGCTCGTCATCCTCGCGGTTACGCACGCCGAGGCGGGCCATCTTCATCCGGCGAATTCGGCGAGCCCGCAGTTCCTGCTCTGCACGCACGGTGCGGCGCAGGTTGACCAGGTACAGGGTCATCAAGCCGACACCGACCAGTGGAATCCACCAGGTCCAACCACCCGCGAAAGCAGCGATGATGACCGTGACCGCGATGAACGCTGCCAGCCCAGCAACCGAACGGCGGCGGCGGGCAAAGCGAGTCTCAGCGTACTGGGCATCCGAAATCGGATCGAACCCACCACGACCACGGCGCTTCTCAGCGAACGCGTAATCATCTTCGGTCAAGGTGTCATCGACAGCGACTGCGTCATCGTTGGACTCGACACTGTGGTCGCTGTCGTCCTCGACGGTCTCGTCGGGTTCCGCCTGCTCGTCTACGGTGTCTGCTGCCTCTTCAGTCTCAGAGAGAGCCTCAGCGTCCGCGTGCTCAGCGTCAGCCGCGGCACCGGAATCAGCGTCAGATTCAACGGCATCTTCGAACATCAAGTCATCGGCGTCGACAAACTGACGGCGAACGTCAACGCTCACATCGGAAGAGGACTCATCTGCACGAACCACGTCACCTTCGGCGGAGGCAACGGCGGAGTCAGATTCAGCATCCTCGTCATTAACGACAGCCTGCAGCGACTGGTCTGCAGACTCATCATCGGACACGTCCATGTCAGAGCGGTCAGAAGACTCAGCAGTGGCTTCCTCGGTAGCGGAATCATCCGCCTGCGGGGTCTCCTCCTCTGCATCTGCCGCTTCCAGCTCGTAGACGATATCGCCGTCAACGACGGCCGGGTCGGCCGCCTCGTCCACGGTGTCGTCGATAAGCACGTCGCTGACATCGAAGTCATCGTCGACCTGCGCGTCAACGGTTTCGAGAGAATCGTCGACTTCTTCGGCCACGCGCACGTCCGACTCCTTAAAAGACGGACGGCGGCGCGTCGTGGCCAACTCCTCGCCACCACGATGCAGCACGCGGGTCTTACCTAGCGCATCGGAGGTACGACGAATCGGCTTGCGCGTATTGACCACCAGCGGGGCCAGCACAAACAGCCACAGTACAACGATGAGTATCAGCAACAGTGAAGTTGACATATTTTGTGTCTCCTTGCGATTTCGCCCGGGGTTTCGCCGTCTCTCCCCGGCCCACATACGCCGCCCACATGCCCTTCCACAGAGGCATTTGCGAAGGCAGTCAGCGTATCTAGAGCGAATTCGCCCAATAGTAGAGTTGTCATCACCCTATCGGCGTGCGTTACTCAGACTACTCAGGCGCGCCGTTGCGGTGGGTATTTCTCCGCCTCTTCATATTGCGCACGACCACTCGCCACGATGAGATCCACTGCACTGTCCTCCCCCACCCGCGCATAGGTCAGATGATCGCGCCACGCACCATCCATATGGAAGGCTTCCCGCGCCACGCCTTCGTACTCGAACCCACAATTTTCCAGTACGCGTATCGACGGGACATTGCTATCCAACACAGTCGCTTCAATTCGGTGGACGCCAACTCTCTTGGCATAATCCGATGCCAACGCCACTGCAGCAGTGGCGACTCCTCCACATGTAAAGCCGCTGCCTACCCAATAACCGATCCAGGCGTGAGCGACGGGGAAAGGCGTAATACCGCCGAGTGTGAGCATGCCGGCGAACTGGCCATCTACCTCAATGGTGGAGACAATCATGTCTCCTGCAGCCTCTGAACGACGCCAACTGCGCAGGTTACGGCGAAAAACAGAAGCCCTGTGGGCATTATCCCAGTCGTCGGCGAGGGTTGGCTCCACGGGGCGCAAAATGGGCTCGTCACGCAGCCGCAGTGCCCGCCATGCAGGGGCATCAGAGCGCTCTGGCACACGCAGGCGGACTCGGCCGCCACTGGTTACTAGACGAGAAGTACGCACGGCAACGATACTCGCGGTAGTTGGGTGCGGTTAGGCCTGGCGCGCCATGAACAGCACGTCCACTACATCTCCCGGACGCACGTGGAGCACGTCTTCCGGAATCACGATGAGGCTGTTGGCTTCCGACATACCGGCCAATAGGTGGGCTTGTGCACCGCCGGAACCTCCCAGCGGCTGCACCATGTATTCGCCGGTCTCACGGTCACGCATGAGCTGGCCACGGATATACCCGCGACGCTTCTCCGCCGACTCGATCGGGCCGACAGCACGAGCTGTGACAGCGCGGCGGCGAGGATTGCGCTTACCTAGCGCCAGTCGAATGAGGGGACGAACCATAACCTCAAAAACGACCAATGCGCCGACCGGGTTCGACGGCAGCAGGAACGTTGGAATCTTGTCATCTCCCAGCAGACCAAAGCCCTGGACCGAGCCAGGATGCATAGCGATGCGGGAGACATCAACCTCGCCCAATTCAGCCAGCACACGGCGAATCTGCTCACCCGCGGCACCGCCGACAGCCCCCGTGATGACCAAAAGCTCACTGCGAATGAGCTGGCCCTCGATGATTTCCCGAATGCGACGGGGCTCACCGGTGGCAATACCCACTCGGTGCACCTCGGCCCCAGCATCGCGGCCGGCTGCTGCCAACGCGTAGGAGTTGACGTCGTAGACCTGACCGAGGCCTGGCGTGCGGTCAACATCGACCAACTCATTACCAATGGAAATCACGGACATACGCGGCTTGGGGTGCACCAAAACCTTCGAACGCCCCACTGCTGCCAACAATCCAACCTGCGACGGCGAAATTACCGAGTCCAAGGACACCGCCACGTCACCCGGCTGCACGTCGTCGCCGACCTTCCGCACAAAGTCACCGGAGTAGACCGGATGGAGAACATTAACTCGACGGCCACCGCGGTCGGTCCAGTTTAGGGGCACGACAGCGTCGGCAAGCGATGGCAGCGGCGCACCAGTTTGTACGCGCACGGCCTGCTTCGGCTGCAGCCGCATCGGGTGGTGAGAGCCGGCTGTCACCTCACCGACAACAGGCAGCTCGACCTCGCGAAAATCAACATCACTCTGACGCGCATCCGGAGGTAAAGAACCAGATTCGCCGACGATATCGACAGCGCGCACCGCATAACCATCAATCGCTGACTGCACGAATCCCGGCAACGGCTGCTCTGCGATGACATCTTCAGCGCACAGCATGCCGAGGGATTCCGAAATAGCAACGCGCACAGGATCAGGCATCACAGCGTGTGCGGTGATTGCCGCCAACTGTTCTTCCACAGAACGCATGTTTTACCTTCCTCGGCACCAACCCGCGGTGCGCTTTATGCTATTCAGCTTCTCAGTACAAGCCTCTAGATAAGTACAGCCTCTATAAAAAGGCTTTAAGCCTGTTCATCCTGCGCCAGACGCTGCTGCATATACTCGCGCAGCCCCTCGCCGTAGTCCGGATGCCTGAGTCCAAAGTCTACGCAAGCGCGAATGAAGCCACCAGGATTTCCCAGGTCATGGCGGAACCCCTTGTGGACGACCACATGAACCGGATGCCCCTCTTGAATCAGCAGCTCAATTGCATCGGTGAGCTGGTATTCGCCGCCCTTACCGCGCGGGATGCGGCGCAGCGCATCGAAGATGGCACGATCGAGCAAGTAACGTCCGACTGCCACGAAGTTGGATGGAGCATCCGCAGGGTCCGGCTTTTCCACCATGCCCTTGACTCGCTTCACATCGTCCCAAGCATCAGCATCAGCCGCGTTCTCACCGAGCTCACCCGACTCCGCCGGGGTGGCGTCCTCAATATCGAAGACACCGTAGTTGTAGACCTCTTCGTGAGGAATTTCCAGCGCACATAGCACCGAGCCACCAAAGCGCTCGCGCACTTCCGTCATGCGATCCATCACACCCACGGGAAGCACGAGATCGTCGGGAAGCATGACAGCAACGCTGTCCTCATCGTCTGCGAGCAGCGGCTCTGCGACCAGCACCGCATGCCCCAGGCCCAGCGGTCGATCCTGGACAACGGATTCCACGCGGATAACCTCGGTGGCGCGGCGTACCTTCGCTGCAATTTTGTCCTTGCCACGCTCGGCGAGAGTCTGCTCAAGGTCCGGGCGCGGGTCGAAGTGCCCAAGCACACCATCCTTACTCGGCGCTGTGACAATAGCCAGGCGTTGCGCACCAGTGGCGGCGGCCTCTTCAGCAATCATCTCGATGCCCGGCGTATCAACTACGGGCAGCAATTCTTTCGGCACTGTCTTGGTGGCAGGCAAGAATCGCGTACCCATGCCCGCGGCAGGAACGATGACAGTTCGAACCGGAGTAGTCATGTCCGAACCAGACTCTTTAGACGATGAGACCATAATGGCAACGATACCTATATAACTTCCATTTGCTCGGAGGCTGACCCCGCTTTTTCAACGCATTAATCAGAAATTTTCTCCTGCGCTGACGACAGAGGTCGCTCCCCTACCTGACAGAGTAGGTTTGCAGGTATGGCTCCGCTTCCCGAAACCACGTCTGATTTCAAAGCCCGCACACGGCACGAGGTACTCGCCGCACGCGCCGCCAAGGGGCAGCGTGAGCGCATGCTTGACGACGAAGCACTGGTACAGCGGTTGCAAGAATGGTTATCCAACACCGTCGGCGACCTCGCAAAACCCGTCATTGCCGCTTATGTCCCCGCTGGTGACGAACCCGGCGCAAGCGTTTCTAGTTCGACTGGCGGTAAGCCCAGCCAGGGCTTTGTGGAGGCTCTGGCCAACGCGGTTTCCGGAGCACGAATTCTGCTTCCCGTCTGCCCGCCCGGTCCACCACAACCGCTGCACTGGGGTTACTACACCGGCAGCTTCAGCAAGGGTCGATTTGGACTCTTGGAACCTGTTTCGGTGGAAGACTCTGCTGGCCCAGCTGAGCTGGGTGTTGCCGACGCCATTATTCTGCCGGCAGTTGCGGCCGACCCCGCAACCGGGATGCGGTTAGGGCGTGGCGCTGGTTACTACGATCGCAGCTTGGTTTTCTCTCGACGCGACGACGATACGGCTGGGGTGAGAGCTGCGGCCATCGCTGTTGCGGTTTTCGACACCGAATTGCGCACGGAGCTTGCCTACGATGAGCACGACATTCCTGCTGATTATGTGATCACGCCAGCGGGGATTTCACAGATTTAATGGAACCGATTCCGGGATTTTCGCGCCTAACTTAATATGAGCCCAAAATATTCGTCCCGGTTTCCGCGTCCATTCCGGAAGCTCCGCCCCACAACTATTCGGCGGATGGTTGCCCTCACTGTTTTCCTATGCGCAGTCGGCCTGGCGGCGGTGGAGTCATTGACACCCCGCAGCGGCCATATTCGGGTAGTGGTTAGCGCCAAATCCATTGCCGCTGGCGCATCGGTGGCAGAACAAGATGTGGCTTTCAAGGACATTCCCCGGGAGCTCGTTCCCGGTGGAGCCGTAACGGACATCGCCTCTGTGCGGGGACGCACCCTGGCCACCGGCATGTCACCGAGAGAGATAATTACAGAGCAGCGAATGGTCGGCCCGTCACTTGCCAAGTCGCTGACGGGGACGTCGGAAAGCAAAATTATTGCCATCACGTTGACTGATGCGGGCATTGTGTCCGCTCTTCGCACTGGTGACAGCGTGGATATTGTGTCGACAGCGGATGAGCGCGGGGCGGCGGCGCCGCTTGCACACGGGGCAAGGGTGGTCAACATCGTCGACGATGAGGTGGTCTTGGTCGCTCTGCCCACCGGCGCCGCGGAGGTGGTGGCTGCGACATCGCTAGCATCTCCGCTCACACTGTTACTCGCGGGTTAGTGACCAAAATCTCACTGGTTCAAAGATTTTATGGTCCTGAACAGTGTTTTTCGCAGAAAGTTGACTTGTCCCACAACTTAGTGCGGGGATACAATGGCCAGGCAATTCAAAACTACGATTAGAGCTAAGAAGAGTGGCACTGCCAGATATCGCACTGCCCCGTTTCTCAAAATCGTATGGGCCTGCCATGAGCAACACGATGACTCACAGGTCTCGTTTGGTTTGTTCCGTTTCTACAGAAGGAAATTTCCTATGCTTAAGGGCTTTAAAGAGTTCATCATGCGCGGCAACGTCATCGACCTGGCGGTCGGTGTTGTCATCGGTGCTGCGTTCACCGCAATCGTCACTGCTTTCACCGACAGCCTGCTCGAGCCGCTGCTGAACACCATCGGTGGCGCTGAGGTCACTGGCCTTGGCTTCGAAATCATCAGCGGCAACCCGTCGACCTACCTTGACTTCGCAGCTGTCATCACCGCAGTCATCAACTTCCTGCTGGTCGCAGCGGTTGTCTACTTCGTCATCGTTGCTCCGATGAACAAGTTCAACGAGATGCGTGAGGCTCGTCTGGAGACCTCCGCTGAGCCGGAGGTCACCGAGGCTGACCTGCTGACTGAGATTCGTGACCTGCTGGCAGAGCAGAACGGCAAGCCGAAGACGGAGCTGAACTAGCTTCTAGCTGCTAGTTGCGAGCTTCCGATAAGAAGCTAACTAACGCTTTTTACACAGCGCTCATCCCCAATGGGGTGGGCGCTGTTTTGTCCAGTAGTCCGCATCAAAATCACGAGCATCCTCCGGGGATTCATCGTGATAGTGCACTGTGCGCGCAGTTTTCGCACTGCGCGACTGGGCAAAGTTTTTCGCTGGTGCACCTGCGCGACGACGCTGCCTACGGCTGCCACTGCGCGGCGCGGCTTGCTCAGGCTGATTGGGCTGCTTAGCGTCGCCCATTCCTAGACGCTCCAGCGGCAGAGATCGTCAAGCACATGTGAGACCAGCGGGAGAATTGTCGCCATGCCATCGCGCACTGCAGCGCGAGACTCCGCGAGATTGATAATCACAGTCTGACCGGACACGCCGGCCAAACCGCGGGACAGCCCCGCATCCAAGGCGCCAGCTCCCATACCGGAGTTACGAATAGCCTGCTCGATGCCCTGCAGCCGCACATCAAGAACCTTGCGAGTGGCATCCGGAGTCTTCGCACGAGGACCAACTCCAACACCGCCCACCGTGACGACCAAATCTGCGCCACCGACAACAGCGGTATCTAGAGCCTTCCGAATCTCACGCTTCACTGCACCCGTGCTGACCACGGCATCGACCGAGTAGCCGTCTTCTTCCAACAGCTCAACCATGAGCGAAGCCGCGCCATCCGGGTTCTCGAAATGGTCGCCCACGAGGACAACGAACGCATTTCGGACCTGGCCGTCGTCGTTGATAAGACGCTCCATCTCAGCGAGGTTGACGTCACTTGGCTCAGTACTCACGGTTTCACTCATCTGCTCTATCTCGCTTTCTCCCACAGCTTTTCACTCGAAGTTTCACTCGAAAACTCTTCTACAGATGGTGAGGTACTCACTCCACCACGCTGCCTATCAATCCTGGGCTTCTGCCAAGGTGACATCGACCGTTCGCTCGTTGCCGCCTCGCTCATCTGTAACTGTAAGTGTGACAGAATCCCCGATCCGATGCGACCGAATAGCCGCAATTAGTGCAACGCCGTTGTCAAGTGTGCGGTCATCAACCTTGGTAATCAGGTCACCGTCTTTCAGCCCCGCTTTATCAGCTGGGCCGCCTGGCGTTACCTCTCGCACCAGTGCACCACGTGCAATCGGACGCGAATCGATCTGGGCGCCAATGACAGGCATCCGCGCCTTACCGGAATCAATCAGGTCTTCGGCTATGCGACGAGCCTGATTAACCGGAATTGCGAAACCAAGGCCAATGCTGCCCGCCTGTTCCGATGCCTCACTGTTAGAGGCAATCACGCTGGGCACACCGATGAGGTTGCCTTCCATGTCCACTAGCGCTCCGCCGGAGTTACCCGGATTAATCGCCGCATCGGTCTGGATTGCATCAATGACGGAGGACTGACCGTCTTCACCAGCGGCGGTCACCGGACGGTTCTTAGCGGAGACAATGCCCTGCGTAACAGTGGAGGTCAGTCCCAGTGGCGAACCAACGGCCACCACTTCCTGGCCAACCTGAACCTGCGAGGAGTTGCCGAGCGAGATTGGGCGCAGCCCGTTAACACCTTCAATTCGAATAACGGCAATATCCGTAGCCGCATCCCCTGCAACCAGAGTTGCCGGGTGCGTGGTGCCGTCGGAAAGCAGGACTTCCATATGTGCGTCCGGACCCGCGCCTGCGACGACGTGATTATTCGTCAGCACCAGACCGTCAGACGACAGAATGGAACCTGACCCCGACGCCGTGCCCCGCTCCGAGGCAGTGGTGATGGACACGACACTGGGAAGGACCTTCTGCGCGACCTTCTCCACGGACCCCTCAGCTGCTGCTACCTGACGGGTTTCCGCAGGCTTATCCAGCGCGTTATCCGCGGGGGCCGACGACTGCGAGTTGTGAACTACCCATGCGCCGACACCGCCACCGATACCGGCCGAGCACAGCATCAGGGCAGCGACTGCCAGCGCCCCCATGCCCTTAGCCCCCTGGGCACCCTTGGTCTTCTGCTGATTGGCCGCAACGTCCCACTCTGAACCGCCTCCGTAAGCGCCGTTCGGCTGAGGCGGGATGGTGTTGTAGTGGGAATTCTCCCAGCCGCGCTCATTGACAGAAAACTGGTTTGTCTCACCAGCATCCCCCATGGCACGGTTCTCGCTGAAGTTGTGAGATTGCGAGGAGTAGTGTCCCCGCTCATCTCCTCGCGAGGAATCGTTGAAAGAGTTGCTCATACGTAATACCTTGCACTGTCTGTCTAACAATTGGCTGAGAGCAGTCTGCGGTCTCGCCGATAATTCCCCGAATGAAACACCGAATCCCCGCCACACACTTCCTTAAAAGGCCGCGCGCAGCGGGGATTACATCAGCTTTGACGTGGGATTATGCGTTTCTAGCTAGGCTCTTGAGCTGAATCGGAGTCGTCACCTTTTCCGCTGTGCGGACTGCCCGGCAGAGTCACTCGCATCAAGGCACCGCCATCATCGGACTCATCGGCAGTAATCGTGCCCCCGTGGCGGACGATGACCGACTTCACAATGGCCAAGCCCAGGCCGGATCCAGGCATCGACCGCGACTGAATGGAACGGTAGAAACGCTCGAAGACCTTGTCTCGATCTTCCTTCGGGATACCTGGCCCCGAGTCCGCCACCGTGAACTCAGCGACAACCTCGCTGAGCGGCGTTAGACGAACCCGCACGGTGCCATTTTCTGGCGACCACTTTGCAGCATTGTCCATTAAGTTCAAAACTGCGCGACCAAGACCCGCCGAATCCCCGTAGACATACCACGGAGCTGTCTGCACATCGAAGGTAATATCCGGACGACGACGCTCAACACGCGCCAGCGACGTGGAAATGATTTCGTCGACATCGACATGCTCAATAACCTGTTGCGGGCCATCTTCGCGTGCCAGATCAACCAGGTCGCCGACCAACGTCGACAGCTCTTCCAGCTGTGCGATGACGTCAGCTTCCAGATCCGCGCGATCTTCATCCGAGATTGCCGCTCCGGAACGGGAGGCCATCATCAGCAGTTCAATATTTGTGCGTAACGACGTCAGCGGAGTCTTCAACTCATGACCAGCATCTGCAACCAGCTCCGCTTGCTTAATGCGCGACGCTTGAAGTGCAGCCAACATCTCATTGAAGCTGCGGGTAAAGCGTGCAAGCTCATCGTCGCCCTCCACAGGGATTGGGCGCAGCTCGTCGGTCTCCGTCACTCGCTCCGCAGCAATGCGCAGCCGAGTGACCGGGCGCAGACCCGTTGTTGCCACCGTAATACCTGATCCGATTGCGAAGAGGATTCCGATAGCAGAGATACTCAGCAGCACTGCACTGAGCGCTTTCAAGACCGACTGCGTCGAGCTCAGATCCTGCGACAGGATTAGCGTCGCACCGTCTTCGGAGCGGACTGCGTATACGCGACGGCCGTTGTACTCATCGGTGCGAATCGATTCCTGTCGATTCCCCCGCAACACCGCAAGTTCGGGGCCACCAATAGAGATAGAGCCACCGCCTTTGCCCGCCACACTGCCGTGGGCAAAGTACACCGCGTCCAAATCGGGGTTCAGAATCCTGTTCGAGTCCGCTTCAAAGGAGGGGCCAATGGCAAACTCCGAAGCGTACGGTGACATCAGCAGCTTTTCCGCCTGGCTACGGAGGTTACTGTCCACCTCGCGGTATAGCGCTGCCTGCACAGTAAAAAATGCAGCCAGCGTCATCAGCCCCACCGACATCGCCACAATGAGCGCTGTCAGAATAGTCAGCCGCCAACGCAGCGAAGGGATACGCGAGCTCCGCGGCAGGCCGGGAAGCGATTCCCCTGCCATCGTCTCAGTATTCGCGGACTTCTCTTGCTTACCGACGGTACCTTGCCCCGGATTGGCCTCCGTGGCAGAACGCTGATTTGATTGCACGCCACCGCCGGTCGAACGACGACGGCGCAACATCACGGTGCGGTCTCCCGCATCACATAACCGACACCACGAACGGTGTGAATCAGACGCGGCTCTCCCTCTGCCTCCGTCTTGCGACGCAGGTAGCCAATGTAGACCTCCAGCGCATTGCCGGACGTCGGGAAGTCATAGCCCCAGACATCCTCCAAAATGGCGGTACGGGAGAGCACACGCCGCGGGTTGCTCATCAGCAATTCCAGCAGCGCAAATTCTGTACGAGTGAGACTAATGCGACGTTCACCGCGGAAGACTTCACGAGTTTCCGGGTCCAGGGAGAGATCCTCAAACTGCAGAGTTGCGGCATCCTCCATCGCAGGCACTTCCAAAGCAGAACGACGAAGTAGCGAACGGACACGAGCGAGCAGCTCTTCCAATGCGAACGGCTTGGGCAGGTAGTCATCTGCGCCGGCATCAAGACCAGCTACGCGCTCGGAGACCGAATCACGTGCAGTCAACATCATGACCGGCAGATCATCGCCTTCGCTGCGCAGCCGACGGCAAACATCCAGGCCGTCGAGCTTCGGCATCATGACATCCAAAATGGCCAAATCCGGACGATCCTTGGCAATCTTTTCCAAGGCCTCTGCGCCATCCTCGGCGAGCTCGACCGTGTAGCCATTAAAAGTCAACGATCGCCGCAACGCTTCGCGTACCGCTTGATCGTCATCAACTACCAAAATCTTCATACTGCCCATTGTGCCTTGAAAATATAAGGCGAGTGTAAATGTGACACAGATTCTTCGTGAGAGTGCTCCCATAAAACTCGGCCATACAACTGAAAAACCTCACCCCATCGCCAAGTACAAGCGATGGGGTGAGGCTTAAAAAGCTCTTTACCAACTGTTCCTTACATACTGAACACACTCTGGGCGCGCGAAGCGCTCGGCGGTCCAGCGAGGAACGTTGTCAGCATCCTAAAAGATGCGCGTTAGAACTTCTCGACGTCAACCAGGCCGAGCTGAACAGCCTTGGCGATGCGACGAGGAACGTTGTAGACGCGGCCGTTTACCTTGACTTCCTGGAGAGCGACGTTGTTGCTCTTCCACTGGGAACGACGAGCGCGGGTGTTAGCACGCGACATGCGACGCTTTGGTACTGCCATTTTCTTATTCCCCTCCTATTCTTAGTTCTTCTTCGCGCGGCGAATGCGGTTACCGTAACGGCGCTGGAACTTCTCGACGCGACCAGCGGTGTCCATGACACGCTGAGCACCGGTCCAGAACGGGTGCGACTCGCTGGTGACGTCAACGACGATCAGCGGGTACTCGTTACCGTCTTCCCACTCGACAGTGCGGTCGGAGGTGGCGGTGGAACGGGTAAGGAAAGAGTGACCCGTGCCTGCGTCCTTGAAAACCACCGGGTGGTAATCAGGATGGATGTCCTTCTTCATTAATTCTCGTTTCCCTCAGGATTGAACTTCAGGTCGCTTTCCCCCAGCTAAGAGTGAGAGAATCGTGCCTGAGTTGGGTACGAACACGACTTACAATGACACGCACCGGGTCAATATTTCTATAAACCGGCATGTGACACTCGATGGAATATTACAGGCTCGAGCCCGAAAATTAAAAAAGGGCCCTGCACTAACGCCCGTCGACAAGCACGAACTCTATGACGACACTCGAGAGTCGCGCCGAGAAAACCACAGTGGAACAGCGATTAGGTTATCCCGCAACTCGTGTGTAAACTGTTCTCTCGCTGTTGTCTAGTTATTCGTTTACGCGCTCAGCGTCGAGTGTCAGTGGGCAGCGCCCCGGAAAAGGCCAGGTGGATTCCTCGGTTATTCAATAGTCCGGCGTGGCGCACCAGTGATGTCGGCATTGGGCGGCAAGGAAGCAAAGGAATCCCTATGTCGGCGATTTGCCAGGTTACGGGACGCAAGCCGTCTTTCGGCAAGACCGTGTCCCACTCCCACCGGCGCACTTCGCGCCGTTGGAACCCCAACGTGCAGCGTAAGAAGTTCTACCTCGCCTCTGAGGGGCGTCACATCACTCTGAATGTGTCCCCGAAGGGTCTGAAGACCATCGACAAGTACGGTATCGAGGCTGTTGTTGCTCAGATTCGTGCACGTGGGGAGAAGATCTAAAAAATGGCACGTAATGACATTCGTCCAATCATCAAGCTGAAGTCCACTGCGGGCACCGGTTACACCTACGTGACCCGTAAGAACAAGCGCAATACCCCGGACCGTATCACCATTAAGAAGTACGATCCGGTTGTCCGCAAGCACGTCGAATTCCGCGAGGAGCGCTAATTCATGGCTAAGAAGTCCAAGATTGCCAAGAACGAGCAGCGCAAGGAAATCGTCGCTCGTTATGCAGAACGTCGCGCTGAACTGAAGCGCATCATCAAGTCCCCGCACTCCACTGACGAAGAGCGCATGGACGCACAGTACGAGCTGAACCGTCAGCCGCGTGACGCGTCCCCGATTCGCGTCCGCAACCGTGACGCTGCAGATGGTCGCCCGCGCGGCTACCTCCGCAAGTTCGGTCTGTCCCGTGTCCGCGTTCGTGAGATGGCCCACCGTGGCGAACTCCCGGGCGTCCGTAAGTCCAGCTGGTAAGTCGAGGAGCACCAATGAAGCGCAATCACTCTAACAAGAAGGCGCGGATGGAGCAGTCCCGCCGCCCGAAGAAGAACCCGCTCAAGGCCGCAGGCGTTGAGAAGGTTGATTACAAGGACATTAACCTGCTCCGCCAGTTCATCTCTGACCGTGGCAAGATTCGTTCCCGCCGCGTCACCGGTCTGACTCCGCAGCAGCAGCGCCAGGTCGCTACCGCTGTGAAGAACGCCCGCGAGATGGCACTCCTGCCGTTCACCAGCCGCTAAAGATGGCTGGTCGGCGGGAGCCGATCATTCGAACACCCGCCGAAAGGCCTTATTTACGCGCTGGCCGCATGACGATACATGCGATAACAGCGTAAAACGGACTCAGTCCTTCCCCACCGAGGGGATTGGATTGGGTCCGTTTTTTTATTGTCTAAAATATGCACTTATGCCCGCTCTCACCGAAATATTCACCGGCTTTGGTTCCGTCGCAGTACTGATCATTGTTGGCTGGTTGTTTGGGCGCAGTGAGATCGTCGATAAGCGGGCATCTTTTACCCTGAACATGGTCGTGTTCTGGATCGCGATGCCGTGCATGCTCGCGCACACTCTCGCAACGGCGGATTCGGCGAGCATCTTCGGTTCGGCGTTTGGTGTCGCGGCACTGTCGGCACTTGGCACGGCGGCGTTCTACCGGATTTTTGTGGCGCCCATGTTCAAACAGCGCGGCGCCGATGCTGTGGTCGGCGCGATGTCGACGAGTTACAACAACGTCGCTAATCTCGGCGTGCCCATCGCAGTCGCAGTGCTTCACGACGCTACCGCCGTCGTCCCGGCCCTTATCTTTCAGATTGCCTTCTATGCGCCCGCTTCCATGACCGTGCTGGAAATCCTCACTAACCGCGGTCATTTCCGACCGCGCAATGTCATCATGACGCCGCTGAAGAACCCAATCTTTCTGGCGGCGATGGTGGGGCTTGCGGTTAATGCGTTTGCTATCGAAGTACCTCAGTTCGTAGCGCATCCAGTGGGGCTATTGGGGCAGGCCGCGGTGCCAATGGCACTTCTGGCCTTCGGTATTAGCCTGCATGGCATGCCGTTTATGGAAGCCGGCCGCTCCCCTCGTCGCGCTGTCGTGGTGGCGTCTATGCTGAAGCTTTTCCTCCACCCCGCGCTGGCTCTGCTGTTCGGCCATTTCGTTTTTGGTCTCAACGGGCATGCGCTGCTGGCAGCTGTGATTATCGCCGGCCTGCCGACAGCCCAGAACGTCTACACCTTCGCCTCCCGCTTCGGCCGGAACCTTGAGCAGGCGCGCGACTGCGGCGTGATTACGACAATCGCCTGCTTGCCGACGATCCTGTTGTTCACCCTGCTGTTGAGTTAGGTATCTTGCCTCTCGCGCGGTCGGCTGGCATTTGCCTACATTGGCTCCTCCCGACGGCTTCGACCGATTCTCGTTACCCTTGGAGGCGTGGAGATTCTGAAGACACTTCTCGAGGCCGACCCGTCCGTGCCTCGTTTGACCTGTTATGACGAAACTACCGGCGGTCGTACCGATTTATCGGCTCAAACCCTGGACAACTGGGCCAGCAAGATCGCCAACATGCTGCACGATGAGTTCGATCTCGTCGCCGGAGACCAAGCATGGATTGACCTGCCATTGATTTGGCAGTCCGCCTGCATCATCCTGGGCTGCGAGCGTGCTGGTGTCACAGTTAGCGACGAGGAGCCTCTGGTCGTTTTCACCACGGTCGCCAATGTCAGCACGTGGGAGGAGAAGTTTCCGGACGCCTATATCGCAGTGCTTACCGACGATCCCTTTGGCCGCGGTGTCGTGGAATGCGGTGATGATATTCCACCGGGAGTCATTGACTTTGGTCCGGAAGTTCGTTTCCACCCAGACGCATATCTAGGCGCAGGCCCGGACTCCGACCAAACCCCCGTTATTGGGGAGAAGTCGGCTGCAGAACTGCTTTCATCTGCTGGCGATTATGCGGACGAGATGCAGCTCACGACCGGTTCCCGCGTCGTCTCCGACGGCTGGCTGGTGCCTGATTCTTCACAGGTCACCGCAGATAAATGGGCACGTAATGTGCTGTCGGCTTGGGTTCGTGGAGGTGCTGCCGTCGTCGTGCGCGGTGGCGATAGCGAGCGTGTCACTGCTATTTCTACGGCCGAAAAAGCCCGTGTGATTTAGTCGCAGCTGTCCCGTCGAGAAGCGCTCTAAGTAGTCGCGATAACCTGGAAACCGTGATTACCCGACCATATATTCTTGCGATTCTCGCCCTCATCAACGTCTTGGGCGCACTGGCTGTATGGGATTTGAGCCCGTGGTGGTGGATTCTGATGGCCTTCATCCTCTTCCTGGATGTTGTGGCTATCTATGACATGCTTCAAAAGAAGCACTCCATCTTGCGGAACTTCCCGGTCATCGGCCATCTGCGCTACATGGGTGAGACCATTCGCCCTGAGATGCAGCAGTACTTCATCGAGCGCAACTTCGACGGCGCTCCGTTCGACCGCGATACTCGTACCGTGGTCTACGAGCGTGCGAAGGGGCTGTCCTCGAAGAAGTCATTCGGTACTGAGCGAAAGATTAATGCGCCCGGCTACGAGTACGTCCGCCACTCGATGGCGCCGAGCCAGCACGTCATCGAGGATCCGCGCGTAGATATTGGCGGCCCGGACTGCGCCCAGCCGTACTCAGCGTCTATCTTCAACATCTCAGCCATGAGTTTTGGCTCTCTGTCCCCTAACGCTGTCATGGCAATGAATAAGGGCGCGAAGCTGGGCAACTTCGTACAGGACACCGGCGAGGGCGCTATCAGCCCTTACCACTTGAAGTATGGCGCAGACCTCTATTGGCAGCTGGGGTCCGGATACTTCGGTGCACGTACTGAGGATGGCGACTTCGACCCGGAGCTCTTCCGCGAAAAGGCTAAGATTCCGCAGGTCAAGGCAACCTATCTGAAGGTTAGCCAGGGCGCAAAACCTGGACTCGGCGGCATGCTGCCAGGTCACAAGGTCAACGAAGAGATTGCGGCTACTCGCCACGTACCAGTTGGCAAGGGCGTGATGAGCCCTCCGTACCACCGCGTCTACTCCACCCCGCGTGAACTTGTTCGGTTTATGGGCACCATGCGTGAGCTCAACGGTGGCAAGCCGGTCGGTTTCAAGCTGTGTGTTGGCTCCCAGCTTGAGTTCCTCGCCGTGTGCAAGGCCATGCTGGAAGAGAACATCACCCCGGACTTCATCATCGTCGACGGCGCTGAAGGCGGCACCGGTGCTGCACCGCTGGAATACTCCGACCGCGTTGGCCTGCCGCTTACCGACGGCCTGATTCTCGTCCATAACGCGCTCGTAGGTGCCGGTCTGCGCGATCGCATTAAGCTCGGTGCGTCCGGCAAGGTCATTACTGGCTTCGATATTGTGAAGCGCATGTGCATCGGTGCTGACTTTGTGAACTCGGCTCGCGGCATGATGATGGCCACCGGCTGTATCCAATCTCAGCTATGTCATACAAACACCTGCCCGGTGGGTGTGGCTACCCAGGATCCGAGCCTGTGGAAGGCCCTCGATGTCGACGACAAGGGTCAGCGTGTGGCCAACTATCACAATGCCACGGTCGCGGAAGCAGCTAGCCTGTTGGCATCGATGGGCCTGAATAGCTTCTCTGAGCTGGGGCCGTCCCACCTGCTGCGGCGCACCAATGAGCAGGTCGGTGAGACCTACGCGGAGCTCTACAACTGGCTGCAGCCAGGCGAGCTGCTGAGCGGAACTCGCTTCCACAACTGGGCCGAAGCCTGGGAGACTGCCGACCCGGACACGTTCCACTACCCCGCAGTTCATATGCGCGGGTAGTTCGGGGCTGGTTGCGCGCCCTACTCACCCATCAGCTTCTTGCGCAGACGCTCGTCCTTTTCCAGGACCTGATCGCGCATGTTGGCCTGGTAGTTCTCCATCGCCACAATGAGCTCCGGGTAACCGGCCGAGAGAATACGCACAGCCAGCAGGCCAGCGTTCTTAGCGCCGCCCACACCGACGGTTGCCACCGGAACGCCGCCCGGCATCTGAACGATTGACAGCAGGGAATCGACACCCTCCAGGTTCTCCAACGCGCGTGGCACGCCGATAACCGGCAGCGGAGTGGCCGACGCAACCATGCCCGGCAGGTGTGCTGCACCACCGGCGCCAGCGATAATGCAGCGCAGCCTCTTGTCAGCGGCGGACTTTGCGTAGTCAATCATGCGTTCCGGAGTGCGGTGTGCAGAGACCACACCTACCTCAAAGGGAATTCCGAACTCAGCCAAGACCTCCGCTGCGGGCTCCATGGTCGGCCAATCCGAGTCCGACCCCATAATCAGACCGACCAGCGGACCGGTTACGTTGGCCAACTTCGGGCTTGCCACCTGGTTTGCTTCAGCCAATGTTGTCTCCTTGAGATAGCAATCTAATTCTTATACAGCGCCAGCCACCTATGCGGTGTAGCCGTCTGCCCACACGCCATCGACGATGTAGCCAGCAGCGAGGTTGGCAACCCGCCGGGTCTCCGCGATGCCTTCCGGGCTTGCGTCGTAGCCGCACAGGTTGACGTGCCCCAGCTTACGTCCAGGGCGCCAATCCTTCCCGTACCAGTGAATCTTCGCTGATGGGAAACGACGCCATACCTCAGCAAAACGCTGTGAAATAGGTACATCCGAGGCCTCATCGCCACCGAGCGTATTGACCATTACCGTCACCGGCGCAGTCGGGCGAGTGGAACCCAGTGGCATGTCAGCAACTGCACGCAGGTGCTGCTCAAACTGGCTGGTCTCACAGCCGTCCTGCGACCAGTGACCAGTGTTGTGTGGCCGCATGGCCAACTCGTTGACGTAAATCTCCGGATTGCCGTCAGCATCGACGGTTTCGAACAGCTCAACTGCCAGCGCGCCGGTTACTCCCAGCTCGGAAGCGATGGTCACACTGAGCTTTTCGGCCGCTCTCGCAAGGTCGTCGGCAAGCCCTGGCGCCGGGCAGATTGCCTCAACACAGATGCCGTCACGCTGCACAGACTCGAGGACCGGCCAGGCCTTGACCTCACCCGACGGTGTGCGCGCACACATGGCTGACAACTCACGAACCAGCGCGACCTTCCGCTCGGCCATCAGCGGCACATCTTTGCCCAACAGTTCGTCGACAAGCGCGCGCAGATCCTCGCGGTCCTTCGGGAACCACACGCCGTGACCGTCGTAACCGCCACGTCGGGCCTTCAGGCAGACGGCACCGTCAACGCGGTCGAAGAATGCTTCGGCATCCTCGGCGGACTCAATTGCAGCGTAGGCAGGTACTGGAGCGCCCAGTTCCTCCAGGCGCTGGCGCATCAGCAGCTTATCCTGCGCGTACAGCAACGCCGACGGCTGAGGCTGAACCGAGTAGCCCATCTCGGTCAGCTTGTTGAGGAATTCGGTGGGAACGTGCTCATGGTCGAAAGTCACGGCCTGCGCACCGGCGACAGCGCGTTCAACATCTTCCCAGACGTGGTAGTCGCCGATGATAACGTCCGCACACACCTGCGCCGCGGAAGCATTCGGCGAACCGGCGAGCAAACGGATGGACTGTCCCAGCTCAATGGCCTCAGTCTGCATCATACGAGCCAGCTGACCGTCACCAATCACCGCTACAACCGGCACGCCATCAGCATGCGCGGGATGCTGCGCAGCGGTTAGCGCTGCAGCGGAATCAGAAGTGGAATTAGTGGGGTTTTCAGGGGTATCCGAAGCAATCACACCCCTGATTGTAGGTTATGACCCAAAATTCTAAGTCAACCGGGAGACCAACTTAGCCACCTTGCGGGAGCTGGGAATATCTTCCACAGCCAGCGGCGGGCCGAAACTGCGGGTGTGCAGATACAGCACGCCGCCCTTGCGATTGACCGCACGCACCGAACGCAAATCAATCGAGACCACCTGCGGGCGCAGAATGCCACGGCGCAGAATAATTCGCCTATCAGTCAGTACAAACCGCTCCCCCAGCCAACTTAGTACCGGACGAACGACGCGCCAGAGAATAAGCCCCAGCCACGCGAAGAGCAGCAGCTGACGCACACCTTGCAAATCTCCCGGAGCAATCGCAGGGCCGTCGATAAACCCAATCAGTAACCAGCAGACGCCGGTGATAACCATGAGTTCCAAGAGCGGCCACACCAGCCGACCAAAAGTTGGATTGGTGTCCAGCAGAATTGCCTCGCGCGTGTCCAACTCATCATCGGGAAAGGCCATACAGCACTACCCCCGCTCCGAATCAGCCTGCGGGGACGCATAGCCGCCGTCAGTGGCGCGAACATGGAACACGTCACCGGCCGCAACAAAGTGACTTGTGCCAGCTTCGTCGGTGACGATCAATTCGCCGTCGGCACGCACGCCAACCGCCTTGCCCACCAGCACGCGGTCTCCCGGCAACTCCACGCGCACGTTCGATCCGATGGTCGCGCACACCGCCTCGTAGTCCCGCAGCAGCTCAGCATCGCCCTTTCGCCACTGTGCTTGACGACGTCCCAGCGCCCGCAGCACACCAGCGGAGATGTCATCGCGGTCGAGGTTTTCCGCTCCCGCCAGGTATAGCGAAATGGCGTGTGGCACCGGCAACTCATCTTCCTGCAGGGAAACGTTGATGCCGATTCCCGGAATGAGAATTGGCGGTGTCAGCGACGCGGCCTCCACCAGAATTCCGCAGAGCTTACGACCGTCAACCAGGACATCATTCGGCCACTTCAGGGAAACGCGCTCAGGCGCCAGTCCTGCAACTTCCACCACAGTATCGACGACTGCGAGGCCCGCGACTAACGGCAACAGACCCAGTTGCTCGGGTGCGAGCCCTTCCGGGCGCAGCACTGCGCTGAGTGCAATGGACGCACCCTTCGGGGCCGTCCAACTACGGCTCAGTCGACCGCGACCTGCGGTCTGTTCCGAGGCGATAAGCGCACTGAGATCTGCCGCCTGCCCCAGTGCCGCCTGTTGCCGAAGATCGGCATTGGTCGAACCAGTGGTTTCGACAACCTCAATGGAACTCCAGCCCGGCGCGGCTGCGCGCACACGCGTGGCGTCAAGAGGCTTGCGGGAAGCAACAATTCTGGGGTCGGTCATGCACAGCAGTCTAGCGTCATGGCCGGATTCACTGAGTCGTGGCCTTTCTCAAGAGCTCGACAGCGTGAGAATCATCACAGCTCGCCTGCTTTACTATTTTCCTTCCCAAACACTACATTCCATAACATGACTATTTCCTCACGTTTGGCGGCGGAGCAACACACCACCGCTTTTCTCAATGAAGACCTTTTACGCCGACGCACTGCTGCACTGACTCCGATGGGGTCGCGAGGCTACGACAAGCTCAAACTGACTGAGCGAATGAATGCCCGCGAGCGCATTGACTACCTGCTGGACGAAGGGTCTTTTGTCGAATTCGATGCACTAGCCCGCCACCGCACTACCGCATTTGGAATGGAAGCCAAACGCCCCGTGACCGACGGAATCATCACCGGCTGGGGAACCATAGACGGCCGTGAGGTCTGCATCTTCTCTCAGGACGGCACAATCTTCGGTGGTGCACTCGGAGAGGTCTACGGCGAAAAGATGGTCAAGATTCAGGAACTTGCCATCACTACCGGCCGCCCCCTTATTGGCATGTACGAAGGCGCCGGCGCCCGTATCCAAGATGGCGCAGTCTCACTTGACTTTATTGCCCAGACGTTCCACCACAACGTTCGCGCCAGCGGCGTCATTCCGCAGATTTCAGTCATTTTTGGTGCCTGTGCGGGCGGAAATGCCTACTCCCCAGCACTGACGGACTTCGTTGTCATGGTGGAGGAAAACTCCCGTATGTTCGTCACCGGCCCTGACGTAATCGAAACAGTCACTGGCGAAAAAATCAGCCAACACGAGCTCGGCGGCGCCGACACCCATATGGAGATCGCCGGAAACTCCCACTACACCGCCACTAGCGAGCAGGATGGACTCGACTGGGTCTGCGATTTGCTGGACTACCTCCCCAACAACACAACCTCCCCCGCGCCCAGCTGGGATTCCGATGCCAGTGACGAAATCACCGACACCGATCGCACCCTCGACAGTCTCATTCCCGACAGCCCATCCACGCCGTACGACGTGCACGAAGTCATCTACGCGCTTTGCGACGATGCGGAGTTCCTGGAAATCCAGGAAAACCGAGCAGCCAATGTCGTGATTGGCCTTGGCCGTCTCAACGGTCAATCTGTTGGGTTTGTCGCTAATCAGCCCATGGAATTCGCGGGCTGCCTAGATATCGATGCAGCGGAGAAGGCCGCGCGATTCGTCCGAACCTGCGATTGTTTCAACATTCCACTCGTCTTTCTCGTAGACGTACCCGGCTTTCTCCCCGGTTCAAATCAAGAACACCAGGGAATTCTGCGCCGTGGCGCTAAATTGCTCTATGCGTATGCAGAAGCAACCGTTCCTAAAATCACCGTCACCATGCGCAAAGCCTATGGCGGCGCGTATTGCGTGATGGGATCAAAGGGGCTCGGCGCGGATGTAAATCTGGCTTGGCCGACGGCACAGATCGCCGTGATGGGCGCCTCAGGCGCAGTACGCTTCCTCCATCGTGCCGAGATTCGAACCGCCACCGAAGCAGCTCTCGCAGCAGACCCAGCGGCCGATAGATTTGGCACTCCCGAGAGTGTGAAAGAACTCATTGCTGAACTGGAAATGGGATACGAGCAACACATGCTCACGCCTTATCGTGCCGCCGAACGGGGGTTAATTGATGAAGTCATCCTCCCCTCCGAGACACGAACTCGAGTGATAAAAAATCTGCGCCTTCTAACTTCAAAGAAAGTACCGTGGCCTGCGCGCAAGCACGGCAATATTCCACTGTAAGAGCAGGCTTTTTGCTGTACAACGAGCTAGTCATTACCCCTACTTTTGTTAACAGCGATTGCCCCCAACTACCTCCCCCCGTTTTCGAAACGTAAACTAGTTGGTATGACGACTGCCGCAAATACATCAACCGGTGAAACCCCGGATTTGACCACTACTGCTGGAAAGCTGGCCGATCTGCGAGCCCGTCTCGCAGAGACCCAGGCTCCAATGGGCCAGGCCAGCATTGACCGCGTCCACGACAAGGGCAAGATGACCGCTCGTGAGCGCATCGAGTTCCTCTTGGACGAGGGCTCGTTCGTGGAGGTTGACGCTCTCGCACGTCACCGCTCCAAGAACTTCGGCCTCGACGCCAAGCGCCCTGTCACTGACGGTGTTGTGACAGGCTACGGCACCATCGATGGCCGCCAGGTCTGTGTCTTCTCGCAGGACGGCGCCATCTTCGGTGGCGCGCTCGGTGAAGTCTACGGTGAAAAGATTGTCAAGATCATGGATTTGGCCATCAAGACCGGTGTCCCAATTATCGGCATCAACGAGGGTGCTGGTGCCCGCATCCAAGAGGGCGTTGTTTCCCTCGGCCTCTACTCCCAGATTTTCTTCCGAAACACCCAGGCTTCTGGTGTTATCCCACAGATCTCCCTGATCATGGGCGCCTGCGCTGGTGGCCACGTCTACTCCCCGGCTCTGACCGACTTCATTGTCATGGTCGATGGCACTTCCAAGATGTTCATCACCGGCCCGGACGTTATTAAGACCGTCACTGGCGAAGAGGTCACACAGGAAGAGCTGGGTGGCGCTGGTACTCACATGAGCACCTCCGGTACTTCGCACTACACCGCCGCTGATGACGAAGACGCTCTGACTTTCGTTCAGGAATTAGTCAGCTACCTGCCGTCCAACAACCGCGCTGAGGCTCCTCGCATGGAGGCTGAGCCGTTCGAGGGCTCCATCGCTGACAACATCACTGAGACTGACCTCGAGCTCGACACGCTGATTCCGGACTCCCCAAACCAGCCGTACGACATCAAGGACGTCATCACCCGTCTGGTCGACGACGAGGACTTCCTGGAAATTCAGGAGGACTACGCACAGAACGTGGTCATCGGCTTCGGTCGCGTGGAGGGTCGCTCGGTCGGTTTCGTCGCCAACCAGCCGATTCAGTTCGCTGGCTGCCTCGACATCAAGGCATCCGAGAAGGCGGCTCGCTTCGTCCGCACCTGTGACGCCTTCAACATTCCGATCATCATGCTGGTTGACGTTCCAGGCTTCCTGCCGGGCACCAACCAAGAGTTCGACGGCATCATCCGCCGTGGCGCCAAGCTGCTGTACGCATATGCTGAGGCCACCGTCCCGAAGATTACCGTCATCACCCGTAAGGCCTACGGCGGAGCTTACTGTGTGATGGGCTCCAAGGACATGGGCGCTGACATCAACCTGGCATGGCCGACCGCTCAGATTGCGGTCATGGGTGCTTCCGGCGCTGTCGGCTTCATCTACCGCAAGGAGCTCAAGGCTGCTGCGGCCGAGGGCAAGGATGTCGTCGCACTGCAGAAGGAGTACGAGGCAGAGTACGAGGCCACCCTGGTCAACCCGTACATGGCTGCTGAGCGCGGCTTCATCGACGCCGTTATCCCGCCGAGCGAGACCCGCGGCCAGATCATCGAGGGTCTGCGTCTGCTGGATCGCAAGGTTGTTAACGTACCCGCCAAGAAGCATGGGAACATTCCGCTGTGACCGATTCCAAAAACACCCCAGCAACCGAAGACAAGGACGCCGCTACAGCCCCGGCTGCACCGTTCATGTCCGTCCTCAAGGGCAACCCGTCAGACGCTGAAACCGCCACGCTCGCGCTTTTGTTCGCAGGTATGGCAGCAGCCGGCGGTGCCCCAGAGGACCGCGGCCCGCGCAACAACTGGGGTCGGCTGGAAGAGGGTTTCCACCAGCCGCACCAGCACGTACCGGGCACGTTCCGCAACGTCCATTTCTACTAGTACAGCTACCGCTTACCGCGTAGTCGTTACCGCACGCTAGCTGCGTCGATTCGCTAGCACAAAGCGCCACCATCGGGTTTTCCGATGGTGGCGCTTTGGTTTTTGTTACTGCCTTAGCCTTGACCACTGCTTATTACTAGCGCTGTTCACCCAGCGACTCGCCATCAAACTCGTCATCGAGCTCCCGGTCCAGCCGACGCTGATCACGGTTGCGAGCTACCGGCCACACCACCTTGAACAGGAAATACACAAACGCCAGACCGATGGCAGCACCCACCACAGCGCCGGCAATGAATCCCCACGATTCCGATAGTGCCCCACCAGCGCTTGCCTCAGAGAGCATTTGCACTCTGATAAAACCAATCAGCCACAGCCCAATGACGGCTACGAGTGCTGCAATCTCGCCTTTTGTAAGACCATTAATCTTCGGCATTGGCACTTGACGTCGCAACCACCGCTGCGAAAACAGGAGTCCAACCAGCGGCATCAAGATGATTGCCACTGTCACGCCCACCATCTTTGGCTCTGGAATGAGCCAAATCAGTACCGTTGCAAGCACGTAATTAGCCCACATCATCATTGTGAACCCGTACGTGTAGGACTTATGCAGCAACATCTGCTGATACTCATCGTCCACCGTGGCGCTGTTGCGTTCAATTACGACATCCGCATAGGACATTGTCAGTATCCTTCCTCACCAAAAATTTCTTCGACTGTTTTTCCCAGTACCTTGCAGATACGCAACGCCAAATACACCGAAGGCGAGTAATTTCCCCGCTCGATATTTGCAATGGTTTGCCGCGAGACCTCCACCTTCGCGGCTAAATCCGCTTGGCTCAGCTCCAACCAGCGTCGGTATCTCCTGACCTGGTTCGAACGTTCTTCCCCACTCATCTGTGTACTTTCTTTAACTTGATGTCCACTTTACTTTACATCACTAGAAGGCAGCTGCCATCTAAAAGAATCTGCCTGTTCTTACAATCGGGCCAACCCCACGCATGTTTGCCACAAAAATTAGGCTTTACGATTCCGCCCTCACTAAAATCACTAACTATGAGCAGCCCCCGAATCGTCTTGGCTTCCACTTCCCCTTCGCGACTGCACATTCTCCGCTCTGCAGGCATCGAGCCCATCACAGTAGCGCCCAACGTCGACGAGGATGCCGTAATCACAGCCCTTCCGGACGCATCGCCGGTACGCATCGTCGAGGAACTCGCACAGGCCAAGGCACACGCTGCCTCTCCGGCCTACCCCAATGACATTGTCATTGGCGGGGATTCAATGCTGCTTCTCGACGGGCAGTTGCAGGGCAAGCCCCACACGGAAGAAAAGACCATTGAGCGCTGGCATCAACAGAGTGGCCGGACGGCTGAGCTGATTACTGGTCACTGTGTCGTGACACCAAAGGGCGAGCACCTTGAGGTGGCGATTACTTCCCTCGATTTCGCTGAAGTCCCAGAAGAGGACATCCGTGCCTACGCTGCGACGGGCGAGCCGCTGAAGTGCGCTGGCGCGTTTACTTTGGAGGCTCTAGGCGGCTGGTTTGTCGATGGCATCAATGGCGACTCATCCAGTGTGATCGGACTGTCGCTACCTGTCGTGCGCCGAGCTCTGTATCGCTACGGCTATTCGGTCTCCCAGTTCTGGAATCGGTAGGCATCGCAAGGACGTCGTAAAGCAAAAACCGCACCAAATTGGTGCGGTTTTCTTAGCTGTTGAGACTACTTGTTAGCAGCCTCAACGCGCTTGATGGCCTCCTGAGCAACAAGCTCCTGAATACCCATATCCAGCTCGGAGGTGAAGCCGACACAGGAGCAGTTGATCTCGCCGAGAACGTAAGTGTCCTCGCCGTCCTCGCCGTCTGCCAGCATGAAATCAGCGGTCCAGATTAGCGGGATATTGTCGCCACCGAGGTTCTCGGCAATGACCGGGCGAGCCTCAGCAAACATGTCGATGAGGTCCTGCCACTCTTCCGGCTTGTTGTAGGTGTACTTCGCGCCAGAGAACAAGGTTGCGGAGAAAGCGTCGCCGCCCTCGGCCGGCTTCTTGTGAACCACGAAGACCGGGTGCGGACCGACCAGCAGAATGCGAATTTCGCCTTCGGTGATGCGCGGCATGAAGCGCATGTCCACGAGCATGCCGTTATCGCCGATGATGTACTGGTCGCAGAAATCCATGAACTCGCCGAGCTCGCGAGTCTCGGTGTGGTTGTCCACGGCCTCGGTGCACTTCAGCTTGGTGTTCAGCGGCAGCGGGGTGCCCGGCTCAACGTTCTTAGCAACCTCTTCGTCAGCGATACGCACGCGCCAAATGCCAGATCCGGTGGAGCCACGGTTCTGCTTGAGGACGCGCTCGCCGTAGGACAGGGAGGTCGGGAAAGTGCTGTGGAATGCCTCGACGTCGTAGTATGCAGCGGTGTCAGACGGAACCAGGTCGGTGTCCTTGAGCTTGACCAGTGCGTCCTTTGCGCCGTAGGCCATCATTTCGCCCGGGGTGGACATACCAACCAAACCAGCGACCGAGAGACTGGTCAGAAGCTCGAAGTAGCCCCTCTCACCACCCGGGATGTTGCCCGGGTTTACGCGGGAGATGTAGCCGTCGAAGTTCTGGGAGACGTAGTCGTACAGGTCGTCCTTCCACTCCGGTCGGTAGTAGACGACCTCAGCGGACCAACCGGCTTCGCGGATAGCGTTGACGATTGGCATGGTGTCCTTGCGGTGTCCGTCGAAGTACTTGTCCGAGCCGCCCTCGATCTCGAATACAACAATGCTCTTGTGCACAGGCACTCCTTTTAAGAAAATACATGGACTTCCGGCACTCAATTGTCTCCGTAACGCAGCGAATACCCAGGCAGATAGCCCATTTCAGCCCATTTTCCAGTGATACGAATCAACACAGTTTTTGCGCTAACTCTCAGCTAAATTTTAGGGCACTACCTGGACTCCAAGCGCGCTGAAAACACTGCTTTTACCCCCAACTGTGAGGCGTATCCCAGGGTGGCCGCGGACGCAATTGTTGCCGTCGGAAAGCGCTCACACTGGGGACTATTCCGCCGTTCGCCACGCGACCCGTAAACTAGATATGCAATTGACGATAAACGTCAGAAAGTCCCACCCACCCAACTTGCGCCAAGGGAGTATCCGATGGCTGTTCCGCACGACCCGCACCCCCAGTTCCAGCAGTACGCCCACCCTGAGCGCCTCGTCTCTAGCTCCTGGCTTGCTGCCCGACTGGGCTCTCCCGGTCTGCGCGTTGTTGAATCCGACGAGGACTCACTGCTCTACGACATTGGACATATTCCGGGCGCGGTTCGCATCGACTGGCATCACGACCTTAACGATCCCGTGCGCCGCGACTATATCGACGCCGAAGGCTTTGCCGAGCTCATGCGCGAGAAGGGCATCTCGCGCGATGACACCGTCGTAATCTACGGCGACAAGTCCAACTGGTGGGCCGCCTACACACTCTGGGTCTTCGAGCTTTTTGGGCATCCCGACGTGCGCCTGCTTAACGGTGGCCGCGATGCCTGGATGACTGAAGAACGAGACACGAGCTTCGAGGTCCCCAATTACCCACGCACTGACTACCCTGTCGTCGAGCGCGACGACAAGACACTGCGCGCCTACTTCAGCGATACACGTGAGCTCATTGGAAAGGCTCCGATTATCGACGTGCGCACTCCGGAGGAGTATGCCGGTGCACGAACCCACATGGTCGATTACCCACAGGAAGGCGTCCTGCGTGGTGGCCACATTCCAACCGCGGTAAACATTCCATGGAATCAGTCCGTTCACCCGAACTCGCGTTTCCGCGATCGCGAAGAGCTCGAGCAGATTTACGCGCACGTCCAATTTGAAGATGAGGCGATTGTCTACTGCCGCATCGGCGAGCGCTCCGCGCACACCTGGTTTGTACTGCACCACCTGCTCGGCCACGAGAATGTTCGCAACTACGACGGCTCGTGGGTTGAGTGGGGCAATATGATTGGCATGCCCATTGCCCACGGTTCGGAGCCGGGAAGCCTGTAGTCGATCGACGCAACCGGTGGGCGCTTCCCCCACCGTTTTTCCAGCGTCAGCGGCTGACGCTACACCGGAGATTTAGTTTCCCCCTGCCGCCCCCAATCAAGGGGGCGGCTCTTGCACTCTTGGGTGATAATTTTAACCACAAACCTAGGTTTTTGGGCGGAAAATAGCCACTTCAGCTGCCCCCATGACCACTTGAACGCTGCTCAAGACCACAATCCCTACCCCCTTATGTAGCGAGCAAAAAGAGGTTGCTTACCGCACCTGTGACACAATGGAGACATTGGGTCACACGCTGTTAGCTACCGCGTGGTGAACCGCATTGCGGTTCACCACTCAGTTAACTGCAGTGCTGCTTGTGATTCCTACAAATGACTGTCGCAACCTTGCCCCGAGGGCCAATTCTCGGGGTGCCCACGAAAAATGGAGGATTTCGTGTCCGAGCAGACCACTGAAAAAATCACGAAGGTTCTCGTCGCCAACCGTGGCGAGATTGCCGTTCGCGTTATTCGCGCTGCGAAGGACGCCGGCATTCCTTCCGTCGCCGTTTACGCTGAGCCGGATGCGGACGCTCCTTTCGTGACCATGGCGGATGAGGCTTTTGCTCTCGGTGGCACCACTTCCGCTGAGTCCTACCTAGTTTTCGACAAGATTCTGGACGCCGCAAAGAAGTCCGGCGCTAATGCCATCCACCCGGGATACGGCTTCCTGTCGGAGAACGGCGACTTCGCTGAGGCTGTTGAGAACGCTGGCCTGATCTGGATTGGCCCGTCACCAGAGTCCATCCGCGCCCTGGGCGACAAGGTCACCGCTCGTCACATCGCGCTGAAGGCTGACGCTCCAATGGCTCCAGGCACCAAGGAGCCAGTTAAGGATGCAGACGAGGTCGTCGCGTTCGCTAAGGAGCACGGTCTGCCAATCGCCATTAAGGCCGCTTTCGGTGGCGGTGGCCGCGGCATGAAGGTCGCACACAAGATGGAAGAGGTCGCCGACCTCTACGAGTCCGCTACCCGTGAGGCCGTTGCGGCCTTCGGTCGCGGTGAGTGCTTCGTAGAGCGCTACCTGGACAAGGCACGCCACGTCGAGTGCCAGGTTCTCGCTGATAAGCACGGCAACGTCGTTGTCGCCTCCACCCGTGACTGCTCGCTACAGCGTCGTTTCCAGAAGCTCGTCGAGGAAGCACCCGCTCCGTTCCTGACCCCAGAGCAGGATGAGCGCCTGCGCCAGTCCGCTAAGGACATCTGCCGCGAGGCTGGCTACTACGGTGCGGGCACCGTTGAGTACCTGGTTGGCGCTGACGGTCTGATTAACTTCCTCGAGGTCAACACTCGTCTACAGGTGGAGCACCCGGTCACCGAGGAAATTACCGGCCTCGATCTGGTCCGCGAGCAGTTCCGCATTGCTGAAGGCAAGGAACTGTCCATCAAGGAAGACCCGGAGATGCGCGGTCACGCTTTCGAGTTCCGCATCAACGGCGAGGACGCCGGCAGCAACTTCATGCCGGCTCCGGGCACCATCACCAAGTACGTCGAACCGTCCGGCCCGGGTGTCCGCATGGACACCGGCATCAAGGAGGGCGACGTCATCGGCGGCCAGTTCGACTCCATGCTGGCCAAGCTGATTGTTTGGGGCGAGACCCGCGAAGAGGCCCTACGCCGCTCCGCTCGTGCTCTGTCCGAGTACCAGGTTGAGGGCCTGGCAACGGTCATTCCGTTCCACCGCCACATTGTGGAGAACCCGGCGTTTGTCGGCGATGGCGAGAAGTTTGACGTCTACACCAAGTGGATTGAAGAGGAATGGGACAACCCGATTGCTCCGTACGACGGTGACTCCGACGCTGACACCGACACCGTTCCGGCTCAGAAGGTTGTCGTCGAGATCGACGGTCGCCGCGTCGAGGTAGCCCTGCCGGGCGACCTGGCTCTGGGCGGCGGCAACGCTGGTGCCAAGAAGAAGAGCAAGAAGAAGCGCGCTGGCGGTTCCAAGAAGGCCGCTTCCGGTGACGCTGTGGTTGCTCCGATGCAGGGCACCGTCATCAAGGTCAACGTCGAAGAGGGCCAGGAAGTCTCCGAGGGTGACACCGTGGTTGTCCTTGAGGCCATGAAGATGGAAAACCCAGTCAAGGCTCACAAGGACGGCGTTGTCACGGGTCTGGCTACCGAGGCTGGCTCAGGTGTCGGCAAGGGCGATGTCCTGATGGAACTGAAGTAGTTCTAAAGCTCTAAGCGGGGCTGGTTGCGATGGGATTCGCAGCCAGCCCCGCTTGATTCTTTTCAGCCCCTCCCCCGGCGCCCTTAAACACTGTTCAGGACGTCTAGAGTGGACGGTATGGAACCCATGGAAGTAAATGCCGGCCGCTTCTACTGCCGTCCGCTGCGCCACGATTCCCGCGTCGATGACGCCCCGGTCGCAACCCAATTACTCACAGAATTGGCCCCTGACTCCGTCGCCGAGTTCCTTCGGAACTCCACCACCGAGTGGGAAAACGACACCGCCTACCGCTTTGCGGTTGCTGAGCAGACGAACGTCGAGATGCTCGCACTAGCAACCGTCGAGGTCATCAATGCCGACCACGTCAGCATCACCGTCCGTCCCGCAGGCGATCCCGCACGCGTGTTGCCTAACGACGATCAGGTCCTCACCAAGGTAACCGTCGCCGACGGCGTCGAAGCCGCCGAAAAAGCCCTCCACCGATGGGCAGAGGGCTTCTTGGGCAAGAAAGTCAGCTAGCCGAACTGGCACCGCTGCGACTGCTCAGTCCTAGGCGCCGGAACGCAGCAGGTAGATATCCATAATCCAACCGTGCTCCGCACGGAGCTTCTTTTTCAGCTCCGCAATCTCTTCGCCGACGTCGCCAACGCGACCACGGCGGAGCGTCTCCAGCTCCGTTCCCAGGAATGCACCCCAGAGAATCCCTTCCTCCGGGTCCGCGTGCTCGAGCCAGGCTGCACCGCCATCGAGCATCACCACCGCATCCATGCCAGGCGCACGCTCCCCCAGGCGCCGACCAGTGGTAATCAATACCGGCTTACCAATCTGGTTCAGGCACTCTCCATGCGCTGCGGTCAGCGCGGAAATCGCCGTCACACTGGGGATAACTCGCGAGCGCACGTCCAGCCCAAGGTCGCGGACGCGCTGCAAAATCCGCAATGTTGAGTCATACAAGGAGGGGTCACCCCAGACCAAGAACGCACCGCGGCGCTTGCCCTCTCGTCCGAGGTGAGCGACGAAGGCGTCGGCAAGCAGCTCTGCACGGCGCTGATGCCAGTCACGGACGACTGCGCCGTAGTTATCGGGCGTGCGGTCACGTGGCGGGTCGGGAACGGTAACGAGTTCGACATGCGGCGCATGCTTATCGACGATCGCCTGTCGCGCAGCCAACAAGTCCGCTTTGGCATCACCCTTGTCGAGAGCAAAAACTACGTCGACATCAGCAAGAGCGCCGATAGCCTCGAGCGTAATGTGGCTCGGACTACCGGCGCCGATTCCGATGACGTCTACATCGACATATCCGCTGTATACAGGGCTCTCGGCCTGAGTGCGGGCGGCGTCGTTTCGACTAGTGATTGGTCGGATCTCCCTCGTAACCGAACTGTTCAGCCATCTCATCTGGAGACAGGCCAGCCATCGAACCCTGGAGGTTAGCCGAAGCGGCCTGCTTCAAGTAAATCTCGCAAGCGTTGGCCATGTACTTGGAGTCGTACACGTTCATCTCCAGAATCGGAGTCAAAGAGCCATCATCTTCCATGCGCGAAACCAAAAGGTGCGGCTTGTCCGAGTCCGTGGTCATGGAGCACTTAATCTTGACACCGTTGACATCCGTGAAAGTTGGCTTAATCATATTGTCATCCTCCTCCAAAACAGCGACCGGAAAATAAGTAGCGCTGTTGCGACCGCAAGCGCAAGAAAGTCGCTCGTTATAAACCATGTTAGCCAGATTCCGGGCGGCACCGCCGAGCACAAAAGCACATGGGGGTAATAGCGAGCTTCCTGCATGTTTGCGTGTCAGGTCGAGGACCCAATTGCCACTAGAGCTCGCAGATGCGTTAAAGTGATGAAGTAATTTTCCGGCCGCCGAGAATGTGTTTTCACGGCTGTTTTACCCGGAAGATGATTGCCCTAGTAGCTCAGTGGATAGAGCACGGCTCTCCTAAAGCCGGTGTCGGAGGTTCGATTCCTCTCTGGGGCACATCATAAAGACCCGCTCTCACCTCTCGTTTTACGAGGTGGTAGCGGGTTTTTACTTGTTTATCGGCGTTTATCTTTACGCCTGATTACGCCCTATTCTGCGACTTTTTGAGCCAAAAGTGAGCCAAAAATGAGCCACAAACTGCACGCTGAATTCTGCGGTTTTGCAATCTCGGGCAGCTCAAACCTGTTTACGATTCCCTCTTGGCTGACTCGAGGCATTAAAAAACGCCCCGCCAGCCAAGCTGTTCGGAAATCCCGAACAACTCAAACTAGCGGGGCAAAGATTCTTGACTCAGTCCTCGGTCGGTGGATTCCGGGCTGTCGGCAGTGCCTGCGAATCCCCCACGATCCCGGTTAGTCTCGCCAAGTCCGGCTGCGGTGCGGCACCTTCCGCACCACCACGTGCCCAGTCAATGAACTCTCGTAGCCAGTCAATCGCGTCCGTGAGACCACGGCGAAGAAGATGCGTCCGGTCTTCCTCCACACGCAACATCGCCTCCGTGTCCCGCAGGCGACTCTCGACACTATCGAGTCGGTCCTCGAGCTTCTTAATCCGATTGTCCTGGCTCTGCAGAAGCGTCCCGTTGAACGTCACCGACGACTCTTCTTTACGGCCCTTCCAGCCAATCCACGCCACGATAATGCCAACCACGGCGCCCGGAATCGAATTAATGAGACTTCCCCAGTTGATTTCCATACGCAACCTCCCCACGGGAGCGGTTTCGCCCCATCACTGTGGCAGACGCGGCCGCAGTAATAGCCAACAGCAGATAGTTCTTCGCGCTCACCCACATTCGTGACCCGTCGTGGATCGCGTCAATCGCATACGAGCTCGCCCACATTGTCAGCAACGCGCCGCAGATTGCAATGCCTGCGGTTCTGCTGACTCTGCCAAGGGCTGCCCACTTCCCTCTCGGAGAGGTGGCCGCACCAATAGCCAGAAGCAGCGATGCGGCCGCCCATGCCAACGCCGGACTGCCGGCCGGCAGCGCTGCCTCAACTGGTGTGAGCGCGGTCACCGAATGCCCGTAGTAGCCGTAACTGGTGGCTGCAGCGTAGATTGCCCAGACTGTGGCGATCAGGCGCGGGTTGAACAGTTTTTCCGTCACCGCGCCAGCTCCTACTCGCCCAGCCGGTGCTCACCGACATACTCGCCAGGGTTAGTGGTCGCTGCGGCGGTTCCCAGGCCGAGAACCGGGGCGATAACCGCCAGCAGCGCGTCCATCTGCACTTCGCTGCCCCAACCGAGGTACACGCCAAGGACACCGAGCGCTGCGGCGAGGCCGTAGACGGCCTGACGCCACGGCGTGTCAGAGTGCAGCAGGGCGAAGATGAGGGTGACGGTTGCGATGATGACGCCGGTGATTGCTGGTGCTGCGGTGTCGTCCAGGACACCCCAGGACACGAGCGCTGCGACGAGCGCGGACGCGACCGCGTACCAGGTGGCACGAGCAGATGCAGGGACAAGATTACGAATAGTTTCCATGGTTTCCTCCTAGTTGTTTCAAACAACTCCGAATAATTGGACAGCGTTTCTGCTGGCAGAAGTTGTTTTGGATAAAAGAAAAGCACCCCGGTGGGGTGCTTACTTGTTCTGTTCTTTCAGCAGCGCCAGAATCTCATCCAGTTTCGGTTCGATGCGTTCCGTCGCCGCCTTCACCTGGTCAATTTGTCGGCGCGCCTCATATGTCGCGCGGTCGGTGTACATGATGTAGTCAGCTAGCGGCGCGATGTGCTTCGAGCCGGGAACATGCGATTTGCACGGCGTGTCCAGCGTAATTGGTGCCTTCGGCGCCGGTTTTGGCGGAGTAGGCGCGCCAGGAGTCGACTTGCCAGCGTTGATTTCCTTCGCGCGCCCCAGTACCACGTCGTAGGGGAAGTGGTAGCCGGGGTCCCAGTGGTCGGTGTTGCCCCATACCTGTGCTTCGAGATGGCCGGCGACACCGTGGCGGCCTGCGCCCAGTTCGGCGCGGCTGAGCTTCACCAACGGGATGTCGTAGGTACGTGCCCAGTATGCGATGACGCGGGCGACGCCCTCGAGCATTTTCGGTTGTGCGAGCCATTGCTCCCGCGTCATGGCGGCACGCGCCACGCAGCTGACATGCAACGCAATGTCATTGCCCTTGTTGCCGGTTGACCATGTTTGCCAATCATCTGTATTGGCGAGCGTGATTTTCCCGGTCGCGTCCACCAAACGGTGATACGAACCTGTGCGCGTGCGCACCTGGTAGTCCAGGATTGCCTGCGAGGACGTGCCCGGCGCGTTCTCCGTGGTGTGAACGATGATTCGTTTCTTCGGCAATGGTGTTGACCTGCCGAATGTAATCAAATGGTGCTTATCAATATCCACGGCGTTATCAGCCATGATGTCTCCTTACGATTATTGTTGTGGTGGTTTTTAGTTCCAGTCGTAGACCACGACGAGGCCGCCGGTACCGCCAGGAGCTCCTCTTTCACCGGGGTTTCCTGGGGAGCCATCGCTGCCAAAGGAGTGCCTGGAGGGCCCTCTCCTACCGCCGAGTCCACCTGCGCCGCCGGCCCCGCCAGCACCGCTCTTTCCAAGCTTGCCGACCTCCACCGGCATTCCGTCTCTGCTTGCCGTTCCTGAAGAGCTTGACGTCCCTTCGAAAGATGACGCCGAACCAGCTGAACCAATCTTCCCTGGCTGGCCATACTTTCCTTGCTTGCCCCGTGCATTAATCAGGTTGTTCATGGGATCCGCTGCCCTAAGTCCTCCGGCGCCGCCTTCGCCTCCGTCGCCACCAGCTCCTCCACCGCCGACCACTAGGTTTCCGACCTCGGGAAGATCACCAATTTCGATAACTAGCCCTTCTCCGCCAGGGTCGCCACTAGTGCCTCGGGCACCGGAGTTCGCTACCAAAGGGGGACCGTCTTGAGCCCGCCAGTACCATCCGCCCTGCCCACCTTGTCCGCCTTGGCCACCCTGCCCGCCTTGGCCACCGCCGACGAGGTATCCGACGGTAGTTCCGCCTGGGTCCATAAATCTACGACGCCACACGCCAGAAATAGTGGTCGTGTCGATAATCTGATTCTGCTGAAGTAGCCTGCGCATTGTGATTCCGCCATGCAGACCAGCAAGGGGAAAGCACGCTCCCTGGTTAATGATGACTTGGACTTGGTCACTTCCGAAAATGTCCTCAGCTGGACGTAAGCCGCCGCCGTTGCCGCGACCATCAAGCTTGTTGCCATCAGCGTCGTATAAATCAATCCAATAGCTGTACCAGTGAGTCGTTGAGTTAATACCTACCCATACCCAGTCGCGGTCCTCGCATTGGTACGAGAAATCGATGATGTACCTGCCATGAGTACCTACCGACCGGACACGCACGGTTCGACCACTGCGAGCAATACTCAAAGCTTCGCGGCCATTGTCACGCCACTCGATACGGCCACCGTCCGCTATGCACACCATGTACTGCACACTCTTCGAATCCGCAGGCCTGTGATTCACGCTCTTCGTCCCAGCGGCAGGCGGGTCGGCCAGCTCAGAGTCAAGCAAATTGCTACGAAACCATGACCGCACGGCCTGATTCCCTAGCAGCCAGTCGCCAACCTCCGGGGCAGTCGGCCACACTTTCCGGCCACCAAGCCACAAAGCCCTAACCGGCCTGCCACCAAATGAAACCGTTTTCGCGTCACTTAACTGCGGCATCTACGCCCCCTCGATGTACAGCGTCGACGTATCCGAGCCAGTACCCAACTCAATGCGGCGCACAGACTCCGATGCAACCAGCTCGGCTATCTGACCCTGCAGCGCTTGAATCTGCTGACGCTGATTCTCCACCAGCTGCTGCAACGACGTCACCGCCGACCGTTCGGCCTTCGCATCCACCTGCTCCGTGACCCACTCCCGGGTTGCGTACCCAGAAAAATCAGGAGTATCCGCACCCTCCAGGACAGATACCCGCTTCGACAGTGCGTCCACGCTACTTGACTGCGCCAGAGGCTCCACAGCCTTAGACACGCGCTCATCCACACCAGCAGCCGACACAGACTCATCAGCCTTAGCCAGCGAAGATTGAACATCGTCAGATAGCTGGTTGCGTGCCCACCCAGTTTCCGGAGCGCCGACCACCGTGTTTTGGGCTGCAGCCTCAGCACGCGCTGCAGCGTCTTTCGCAGCAGCAACCTGAGCGGACATCGACTCCTGCAGCCTGGTTTCGATAGCGTCAGCAGTATCAGCGACCGTAGCCTCAATGCGCTGCTCCGCCTCAGCAATCTTTGTCAGCGCGGATTCAACACGGCCAGTCACGTCCGGTGAGTAGTCCACCTTCGCGTCCAGCTGGTCTTTCAGGTTCACCCGCCCAGACAACGGCAGGTCAATCTCCCACACCTCATACACACCAGAAACCGCAAGCTCTACCCGAATACGCCCGGGGTCAAGATCCGGAGTCTCAAAAGTCCCCTCTTCGAGGCGTTGCCTGTGCAGCTCCCGGGTGACAATCTCCGTGCCCTCATACGATGGCCGTGACTCCACAGACGAAACCGTGACAGTGCCGCTCGACCGCTCGCGGGCTTCATTGATGAAAGTCCCATAAAGGATGGTCATGATTCACCTTCTTCTTGGTCAAAGACTCCCGGGTCGCCCGGATCTACGCTGGACATCACGCGAGTACTGGACTGTTTCTGGGCAAGGAGGAACGTGTAACCATGCCCTCCAAGCAGGTACCGCCAGCGTCCTGCGTCCTGGAACACCCTGATAGTCACGCCGTCCTGGGCTTCATACGGGCTAATCACCAGCGGCAGAATGTCCATCACTGTCGCCTGGTCTTTCGCCGCCCACCCGGTAGCCCACGACTCAGCGAGCAGTGAACCGTCAGCGCGGTAGGCTTCCAGCCACACCCGCTGCCAGTCCCCTCCCAGAGCATTCGTGCCTGACACTCCGCACTTGGCTGTAATCAGCCACGAACCCGGAGTCTTTAACACCAGCCCGCCGTCCGTGTCGATTTCCACACCGATGAGAGGCCCGACCTGCTCAGTGAAGGGAATCTGCATGCGGGTCCCTGCGGTTTGGTCGCCGCGGTACGTCAAATTCTTTGAACTAAACACATGTCCACGGCCACGCTCGTCCCACAGGCTCTGTGTTTTACTCTGCTGGTCGGTGATAGCGGTCGTGAGATCCGGCAAGTCGCCTTCAGAACCGGTAAACGCCTTCACGAGAGGGCTGATGATGGAGCTCTTTAGCCCCTGCAGGAACCCGTTGCGGGCTTCCTCTGCTGCTGCCGTGATGCCGGTCAGCTGACCCCAGTTGATAGAGTCGCCGTTGATGTTCTGCAGCTTCCCCAGGTCACCCGGGCGCATCGCACCGGCTGGTACTTTATAGTCTTTTGGTTCTGGCGTCGTCATTGTCCCTCCTCGTGCAGTTTCTTACGGAGCGCTGTTTTCTGCTCAGGTGTCAGCGCCGCCATAATCACGTCGACGTCTCCCGCGGACTTCGACACCACATCCTCCGGTGGCACACCAGGCTCATCAGCCGGCAACCACAGACCGGCCTGCCCCTGCCACCACCCAGCCCCATCAAACGGAGGCTTATAAAACTCCATCTGCAGCTCCGGATGATGGCGGAACCCGCGACGCCAAAAAATCTGCGAAAGCTCAGCGGCCGTTTCCTCCGGCACCCCAAAATCCCCCTTACCGGTAGTGAGCTTCACCCACGCCCACAGCATGAACTGTGTCGGGTCATCCGCGTCATAAGTTGTTTCCAGCGTTGGCAAACTCATTTACAACCACCCATGTTTCTTAAAACTCGACGTCACAGTATTAATCTGGTCAACCGCCCACTCGACCGGGTCACGCAACTGTGGCACACCCAACGTTGCCGTCCACTCCTTCGGAGTATCCGCATCCCACTCAAGGCGAAGCTTGCGGCACTGCAGCACCTGCACGTAGCCGTCATCTGCTCCCGGCTCCTCACAGCCAATACGGTCACCAATCGTCCAATGACCAAAGCCCGGCGCGCCGATAAGGTAGGGCGCGCCGTCGCCGATGTTGACTTCGAAAGCCCATTGTTCGTTGGTGTCGCGGAACTCTTTCCTCATCGCCAACAACGCCGACAACGTGTAGGCCTGCCCGGAGTGATGGACGACGTTTTCTGGAAAGTGCGCCCAACCGAGCTTCTTCGATCGGAGCGGAGATTTGATACTCATCCACGCCAAGAGCCGGTCTTCAAACCAAGGGCGGATGATTGATTCAACAACGGAACCGAGGGCTGGCTGGAGAATGAACGAGCCCATGATGTTGAAAATCAGCTTGATGTTCGCACTAATGAGCTCATTGACCCCCGGGGCAGATTTACCACCGACCGTGACCTGCGCGACGGAAGCGGGCTTGTAGCTGGCTGACACGCTGTTGACAGTGCTGGCCTTGCCGTTAGTGCGGTAGACAACCCAGGGTTGCTCAGGGGCGACACCCAGAAACCCGGAGACGCTATATTGCGGTGCTCGGCGTGGCTTATCCAAGATAATGTGGGTTTCGTCGACAAGGTTATCGGCGATTTCCAGGCCAGTGCGGACAAGGCCGGAGCCTATCTTTCCGAATGTGGAGGTTTGCCCGTACCAGCCGGATTTGTCGACGACGTCAACTACGATCTGGCCGTTGCGCTTCAACCCAGCGCCCGGCCACGGCTGCGGGTCACCGATAAGCCACCGGCGACACGTAACCATCAGCCCGCAGTCTTCCAAAATTGGTTTAGCCACGTCGTGGAAATTCTCGAACTCCGAGTGAATGTACCGCAGCGGACTGGTGTCCGTAGTGAGCAGCGAAGGCTTGACCACCATCTGCCAGCGCTTGTAGTCCAGTGTCGCCACCCATGACTCCGGGTCGAGAGGGTCATCCGGGAGCTGCCAGAGTGCCCCGTTGAGCCGAAGAAGATTAGCGAAGAGCGTAACCTTTAGCCCCCAGATTGCGTTTGCAAAAAGCGACCACGCATTAGGAATCTGCAACGCCGGCGGCGAAAGCGGATTCGCCCAGCACGGCAGGTGCTTAAACATCTCATAGTCGTGAACGAAATCGACGGTGACGGTGCGGGCGAGGTCCTCGTCCTGCGTGAGGGTGCAGTTGCTCATCAACCCGCCCCACCGCTCCCCCGCGGCGTCAATGGTCAAAACCACGTTTTGTTTTTCGCGTTTGCGTCGTTCCCAGCAGAACTTCGCCAGATGATGGTCAAACGGGAGAACGAGCTGCGCCGGGGCGGTCTCATTCACCTCGATCTCGAAAAAGCCGGCGTACTCGGCGGCCACCACACCGCGGAGCACCATGCCGACCGTTTTGTTTTCCCAAATCCGGATAAGAGGCGGCTCATCACGGCGGCGACGCCGTTCTTCCCGCGCGGCGATAGCCTGCTCATAGATATCGTCGAGTTGCTCATCCGATGCGCCTTGTACGGTCACAGCCATGGTGATTGCCACCTCCTTGGGATTCTGATTTCCGCAGTCGCACCGGCGATGTTGGCGAAGGAACCGTACGTCTGGCGGATGCCGTAGGCAATCATGTCGCCGGTGAAATCTGCAATGAGATCGTCAGAGAGAATCGGCACCCAGTCAGGGACGTTTCCCTTCATCCATTCGGAAATCTTCTTCCCGATTTCCTCCGGCGTGATTGCCAGGAACGCATCCAGACCGATTGCCTTTACGAGCTCGCGGAGCTTTTGGGCAATCCACATGCGCCACTGGTACGGCAGCGGAATATCGAGCAGCGGGAACGGGTCAACATAGACCGGCAGTCTGGTATCCGGGGTGCCTGGCGGGATTGGGTGCTTGAAAAACTGGCCATTCAAATCAGCCCACGCCTGGGTGTTGTCGTTGGCCACGACCATCTCCGCACCTGGGTTAGTGTCGACCAGCATGGTGCGGCCGACGGGTTGCCAGGGCAGGAAAATCATGCGGTCAGTGTCAAAAGCCTCACCGATAGGCTGGTCTGGAAGACCAAACTTCGCCGGCGATGTCAGCACCCACTGTGGCCACGACTCCACGTCACCATGGTTATTGACGGTGATGCCGTCGCCCGCCCAGTTCGAGCCGTTGAATACGAACTTGTGCCGAAATGGCACCGGCTCGTAATAAAACGGGTCGTGGGCGATAACGACCAGTTGGTACGACGCAGCTGCGAGCGAAAACGGGTCACGATTATCCAAATACTTCGGGCCCTCTTCCAGGCGGACTGTCAGGAGTCGCTTGCCGGACATGGGGGTTGTGACAGCCAGCGTCGTGTCCTTATCCGGGGCGAACGCGCGCATGAACCGTGACTTGTCATGCGCCCAATCCTCGCCGAAAAAGTCCACATTCAACACAACATGGCGCTCCATGGTTTTCGAGCCCACATAGCTGCTGCCTGGCTGCCCAACACGAGCTTTATGAACCGTCTTAATCGGCGGCTCGTAAAACTCGCCCATGTCGCCCTCCATCAGGCGAACATTCCTGCCCCATGACTCAGGGCCATGGATAGGCCACATACTGCCGTCACAGCCCATAACGGTCAGGCCGAATTCCTGAATGTCATCCATTAATGCACTCCAATCTTTCCGGCCGATGCTTTGGCCTGCTCCACGCGGTACTTCGCGAAAATGCCGTCGGTGTCATTGGCAATGAAGTTATTGACCACGGCGGCACCATCAGGACTGACTGCAGACATCGCTCGCCCCAGATGCTCTTGGGCGATAGCTAATGGCGCATCCAGGCCGGTTTGCTGCGCCATGTATCCGACCGGGTTTTCCACGATCTGCTTCATGTCCTGGAACGGCAGAAGCACGCTTCCGAAAATGTCCTTCGAGTACTCTTCGAACGCGTTCGTCACGCCCCATGCGACTTCGCCGGAGTACCACGCGGCCAGGTCGGTCATTGCCCCGCCAGCTGCTCCGACGACATCGCCGGGGGTCATAGGCATGACTTGCCCCAGCATTGCTCCCAGCGGAGCTGCGGCCATACCAGCTACCGCGCCACCTGCTGGGCCAAGCGCCCCGGTTACTGGTGCGGTGGCAGAACCCACCAGCGCGCCGATGGTCGGCGTGCCCGCCATGCCGAGCGCTGACATGCCTGCGGAGAACGCGGAGTCTGTCAGTCCCGAGGCCGCAGAAGTCGCCATGTTCCCGGCGAAACTGACCGCCGAGGACGTCACCAGCTTCGCAGCGTCAGCCCAACTGTTCTGGGCCATGACCATCGGCAGCGCCTCGTTGACCATGTTCTCTAACGAGCCAGTCGCCTTCTCTGGTTGCGTCTTCTCCGGCTCCTGGCCAGTTACCGTCGCCGCGTCCTGTGGCTGCTCCGCTGGCTGCGGCGGCTCACCCTGCGGCTGGGTATCCTGCATCGCAGGAATCTGGTTGTACACCAGGTCCTCAAACGCCTTCGTCTGCTCCGGCGAAAGCACACGCTCGGGCTTGATGGTGTTCTTGAGCATGTGGCCAACACCGGTGGCGCGGCCACCAGAGTCATACCAATTGTTGGCACGCCAAAACTCGGCAGCAGCAACAGGTGTGCCGTACCGGTCCTGGATATACCGAGCACCCGCTTCACCCTGCTTTTCCGGGTCAGGTGACCTATCCGGCAGGTACTGCTGCAGTGTGCCCGACGCCGGGTTCAGCTGGAAAAGACCAAACGCACCCGACGACGGATTCACCGCAGTCGGGTCCCAATTCGACTCATGCTCGACAATGAAATCAATCGAGTCGAACTGCTCACCGGTATCCCAACCAAACGCCTTCAGGGACTTCTTGACTGCGGCCTTAACCGCATCCACACCCGAAAGTTTCTCTTCCGGCTGTTCCGCCTCCTCCCCTTGCACATCCGGAGATTCGACCGCAGAATCGACCGCGTCCTCGAGACTGCCCTCATCGATTACCGAACCGTCAGCGCCCGGCGCGGCCTGCTGGCCCTCCGGCAATGCTTCGGCTGTTTTCCCGGCTTCGACAACAGCGTCGTCGTTTTTACGGTAGTTGAGGAGCTTTTCAGCACCACCGTTGACTGCCTGGAACCAGACACTGCCAAGCTTGAAAATCGGAGGTATCTGGTCCGGGAACCCAGCGATCTGCAAGGCGTCACCGATATGGCCGGAAACGAATGCCGCCACGACACTGCCCGCGTAGCCGGACAGTGAGTCACCACCGGGCGGAGTGGCCTGCAGTGAATCTGCGGATGCAGATGCAGCCGGCGACAGTGGCGCGACGTCAGGGTCGGACTCAAACGATGATGCTGTAGCTGAGGGCGTCAGCTCATCGCCTGTGTTCGTTTCGTCTGGCACTTCCGCTGCGCTAGATGCGGCTGTTGTGCCGCTTCCAGCTGGAATCCAGGCATGGTGCGTGTACTGCGGATGATTGAACCCTGCTGCTGCGGGGCCAACCTTGCCGCCACCCGGGCCACCACCCATCTCAACATTGGTGCCGTCCGGCAGAGTACCGGAGGTGTGGCCGAACTGTCCGCCACCATTGTCGTACCAGCCCATACGGAAACTACCCGCAGGCCCGATACCAATATTCGCACCGTGCTGCTGCAGCCACGCCAGCTGCGTACTGGTGGAGAACTTACGCGGCCACGGGTCCATGCCAAGGCCGAAGGCCGCCAGAATGCCCTGCGTGTAGGAGCAGTCACCCCACGCGCCACGACGATTCGGGAAGTTCTCGTACGGCGCGCCGTCGAGTGGGCGCTCCGCCTGCACGCCACGAACCATCTTGCCGTCAACCAACGCACGATACTCCTGCGCGGTTGGTGGCGTTTCGGCGTTGATGATGTCGTCGAAAACTCCGCCGTCGGCGTAGCCCGGCAACTTCGGGAACGTCCCGTTGTTGATTTGCTGCAGTTCCTTGTCGTATTTCGCGGAACTGCGGCGGTTGATGATCCACTCACCGGCGTCAAGGCGTGCTGCTGGCATACCATACGAGTCGTAGGCCAGGAACCCGTCGACTTCGTTGGTGCCTGGCCCGGCGGTGGGTAGTCGGTAACCGTCATGTGGCCGGTCCTTGGTGGACAGTGCATCGCGGTAGGTGCCACCGTGCGCGAAGCGTGGGTAGCGCCCACCTCGAGCGAAACGCCCACCATGACTGTTACCGGACTTGTGGTCGCGGCGGAACACGTCAATGAAGATGGTCTTACTAACCAGCTTCCCAAGGAGGTCCTTGACACCACCAAGTTTCTCGATTGCCGCGCGCGTCTCTGCGCTGACCTTCGGCTCGGTTTTCTTGTCGTGAACTTCCTGCAGCCTGCGCTTCGCGTCCTCAACCTTCACGTCCAGCTGGTCCTTAGTCAGGTCAGCCAGCGGCGTTGGGCGTTGCGAGTCCAGGTCGAAAATCTGGGCGATTGCGATCTGCTGCTCCGCAGTCAAATCCGCAATGTTGAGGTTTGCTGCCGGAGTCGGGCGCTGACCATCGAGCAGGCCAACCTTGTTCAACGCATCAATGTGCTGCGCATTCAGGCCGTCGATGTTCATGCTTGCCCATGGCATCGGACGCTGCAGATCCAGCGTGTAAAGCTGCGCCTTAGCGAAATCATCGGTTGCAAACAGCGCACTGGCGTCGAGGTCTGCCTTCGGCCGAGCAGTCTTACCATTCAGGTTGTCAATGGTCGTATTAACCGTGCCGGTCTTGGCATCCAGCAGAATCGTGTCGAGGTCAACCTTGGGGTTAGCCGACATGGTCGACAGCCACTCCAAGTCACCACGGGCGATTTCACCGTCGCGCCGGAACTCATCCATGATGAGATGCGCCGTCGGATTCGTAGTCGACACATCCAGCTGGTCGAGAATCGACCGAGCCTCAGCCGAGGACACCTTGACCTGGTCGGTGTTGAGAAATGCGTCCATCTGGGCGGTTTTACCGTCCATGTCCGGCATTCCGTGGTTGACCCACCAGTCGTAGCGAGCAACTGCCTGCTCATCTTTGGCGGTGATGGTGACCTCGCCGGTCTGCTCGTTGATGCCAGAGACTTTCAAGCCAAATGAGTCAAGCTTTTTGCGGGCGCCCTCGTCCTTGACGATCATCTTTGTCTCGAGAGACTTGCCGTCCAGCTCCTGGAACTTCGCAGCTACCGACGCGAGCTCCATCTTCGCCCCGTCAGCCTTGAGATCCACAATCGTTTGAATCTGCTCCGGCGTCATCCCGTAGGCCTTGAGCAGCTTCTGGAACTCGTCTTTAGTCAACCCCAGCGATTGCTGCAGGCTATCCAGCACACCGGAGGACTGCGCCCACACATCCTTGATGTCATTGCCAGCCGCGACGCTGTCGGCCATGGTGTCACCAAGAGTTTGCAGCTCATTGTGGGCTGCAGCGCCCGCTGTTGTCGTCGTGTCCAGCAGGCCATTGGCCTTCATGGTGGCGCCAGCAAACGTTTCCATCTTGCCGGACACCTGGTCCACGACCTTCGTCAGTTCCGCCGATGCGTCAGCGGCCGACAGTTCCACGCCAGCAAGTTCCATGAACGCACGACGCAGCTTGTTAGCCCGCTCGCCCGCGTCACCGGTCTTACCGGCAAGTTCCTCAATCGTCGCAGCAGCATTCGCAGCAGCCGGCCCCACACGATCGAGTGAACCCTGCGCGCGGTTGTACTCATCACGCAGTTTCTGCATCTGCGCGGCAGCTTCAGCGCCACCCTCACCAGACTCAATCAGCTTCCGTTTGAAAGCCTCAAACTGGGCAGACGAACCCGTCAGCTGCTGGGCAAGCTCCTCATTGGTCAGGCCAAGCCGCTTAATAGCTTCCGCAGCGCGGCCAGCCGAATCCGAAGAATCACGCCACTGCTCATCAGCGAACTTTGTCTCCTGGGAAATAGTTCCCATGGCCTTACCGATGTTGTGCCCCGCCTCGTTGACGGCAATGCCGACGCGGGACATCCAGCCCGGGCCGTTGCTGGCCAGCTGCTCCAGATGCGACTGCACATCCTGAACGCTGCTGCCCATTGCAGCGACAACGTCGCCGCCGGAAGCCATGGCGCTGAACATATCGCGGAACGCACTGGATGCAAGCGTGGCGGAGCGGGCAGCCTCGTCTTGGAAGCGGTTGTACTTCTGGGTCTCTGCGATAAGCGTCGTTACGACTGCAGTGCCGGCAGCCAACGCTGCTCCCCATGGTCCGCCAAACAGGTTGATGATGCCCTTCGCTCCGGCCTTCATGGTCTGCAGACCAGCGCCAGCGATGCCACCGGCTACAGAACCGAACCGCTGCAGGCTAGCCGCGGCCGTGTGGCCTACAGACTGCGCCATGTAGTCAATAGTGGTGAAAGCGTCCTTAGACCACATAGCATTAATCCGCGCTTCAACAGCAGCGGTCTTATGCGCCTTAGCCATCTTCAGTAGCGACACCGAGCCACGCTCATAGCCGCGCGTCATACTCTGAATCGCTACATTCGACGATGTGCCCAGGTACTGTAGCTGCGCCTCAAACTTGGTGATTTCCTGCCCACTAGCACGGTAGTAGGCCTGGATGTCTTTAACGCCCTGCTGCATCGACGAGCGGGACTCAGACATAGCGGTCTTCTGCTTCGTCACCGCATCGGTGACCTTGCCGACCACACTCGGTAGTGTCTTGAACCCTGCCCAGGCTGCCACAGCGGCAGTCACGGCCGCTGGGTGCGACTCCATGAACGACGAAATCGCCTCTAGCGGCGGGGTCAACGCCTTAGCCGCGACAGCAGTGGTCTGCAGCGCAGTCAAGAACAAGTTCCAGGTACCCACGCCGAGCGCACCAGCAGCTTGTGCCGCAGACGTACCAATACTCACCAACGACGGAGCAAGCCCCTTACCGGCTTCCCACAGCTGACGGAACACCTCAGTCGTGCGAGCAACAGTCGCAGAATGCATGAACGCCTGAAACGCATCCACCGCCGAACTGGCGAGATTCTGCAGCCCGGGCACCACATTCGACGTCAGATAGTTATCGAACGTTTCCATGACCGGCTTAGCGCGCGCGTTCATCGCATCAAGCGCGTCGGTGGCACCCTTGAAACCGCCGGCGGCCTGGTTGAAAAATGGTCCTGCGATAGTGGCACCGAGCCTGCCGGCCGCAGCGCCCATGTTGCGGAACGCGCCCTCGACGGTATTACCCGCTTCAAGCGCAGCGCCGCCCATGCCACGCTCCATAGCGCTCTGGAACGTCGCAAAATCAATCTGCCCCTTAGAGACCATGTCGCTGATCTCTGCAGAGGTCTTACCAAGTTCTTCCCCGAGGAGTTGCAGGACAGGAACGCCGCGGGAAAGCAGCTGCATCATGTCGTCGCCCTGCAGCTTGCCGCGGGCTGCGACAGAGTTGAAAATCTGGCCCATCTCACCCATCGACGCGCCCGCGATGGTGGCGGTGTCGCCAACGACCTTCAGGGTGCGCTCGAGTTCCTGGCCAGGCTTAATACCAGCTGCGACAGCGCCTGCAGCAGCGGTGGCGGCTTCCTCAAGCCCAAAGCTGGTTCCCTTCACCGATGCCAGCGCGTTGTCCATGATGGATCCCACAGACGACGCAGAATGGCCGAGACCGCGGAGCTTGGCTTCCGCCTGCTCGATACCATTCAACCTGCCGACGCCCTTGGTCAGCCCGGCGCCGATGGCAGCACCGGCTGCCACACCGACACCGACAGCGGACTTCTTCAGGGCGCTGCCCATGCCGGAAGACAGCTTCTGGCCCATCGACGCGCCCGACTTCGACGCGGACTTTTCTGCCCCACCCATCGCCTTGGTGATACCCGGGGCGATTTTGCTGGTCTCCGGGATGATGGAGATATAGGCAGCTGCGATTTCGACGGCCATGGCGTCCTCCTAGGGCTTGTTTTGCCGCTGGAGTTTCCTCCGGCGTGCGAGTTCGGCGCGGGTATTTTGCAGTTCGGCAGCATTCTTTGGGCCATTCCTGGCGCGTCGTTGCCGCTCGACAGCTTCTTTCAGCTGGTCGATAACTGGGCGTGGCTTCGGCGCAGTTTTCCTACGCGCTCGTTGCCAGTTCGCCCATGCCAGCGTGTCGATGGTGTTCATCAGCAGCTGGTTTTGCGGCGCCTTGTACTCCGCGAGCGGGTCATCAAGACGCCTTACCGCGCTGCCTTCCGGCGCCCATGCGAGGAACGCTTTCAGCTCAGCCCACGACAATGCTGGGCTTCCGAGCTGGTGAATCGAGCGCCCTTTCTCAATGAGGTCGTAGGTCAGCGCGGTTTTAAACCCTGGTCGGTGTAGAAGCCCGGCCAGGACTAGGATTCCCCCAGCGGGACATCAGTGAGTCGATTCCACTCATTCCACAGCTGGACTTTCTCACCGAAAACGAGGTTGTCAACGAACCACTTGGCGTCGTCGATACCCAGCTCGGTGATGAAGAAGTCGAACGCTTCGCTGACTGGTCGGCGGCCGTCTTCCAGGAGCTTGTCGTCTGGGTTGTCCTTAAACCACTTGGCGAATGTCGCGTAGGTCTCATCGTCGATGAACTCCATGCGTGGCACAGAGAAGGTTTTCGACTTGCCGTCCTTGGTCGGGATTTCGCACGTGAACTGAGTACGGGCGTCCCATGCTGGTACGAATTCGAAAGCCATGAGGGGTCTCCTTAATAAGAGTTAGAAAAAATTTGGAGGGGTTACATGAGGGGTTTAGTGGGGTCACCCCAGGCCGTCGTCAGCTGAACCCCTCATGAAAAGCTGACGACACACAGTGGCCTGGGGTGAGAGCGACGGTTAGGACTCCGTCGGGTTGATCTTGAGGGTGAGGGTGCGCTGCGCGGTGGCGCCGGCACCATCGGCGACACGGACAGTGAAGGACTCCTCACCAGAGCCGGTCGGGGTTCCCGAGAGCTTGCCGTTCTCAGCGAGAGTCAGGCCTGCCGGCAGGGAGCCGACTGCGGTGAACTTGTAGTTACCGTCACCGCCGGATGCCTGCAGGGTGGCGGTGTACGACTTGCCCTGGGTTGCCGGGGAAATCACAGCGGTGGTGATACCGAACTGTGCGACCTCACCGTCGGCGGTGCTGATCGAGTAGTACTCGTACATCACGTTGCCGTCGGCATCTGGGAAGCACTTGGTGGTGACCTCGTACATCACGATGTCCTGGTGAGTGTTCTGAATGTCGCCCAGGTTGACGACCTGGCCAATCGGGATGACCTGGCGCTTGGTGCCCTGGTCGGTCAGGTGCTCAGCAACAAAGACGGAGCGCGGCAGCTTCTTCTTGTTGTGCAGAACCTTGAAGCCCTCGCTTGTCTCCTGGACGTTGTCGTCGCCGAAGACGGTCTTGAGTACGTCGATGTTGGCGGACTCGTAGAGCGTGGCGGTGAGCTCCTGGCCGTAGTCGGTCTGCAGGGTGTAGGCGATATCGCCGCCGTAAGACTTCTTGTCCTCGGTATCACGAGTAATGGCCTGAGTCAGGCCGTCCTCGCCGACGATGCCGAGATCAGCGAATGCCGGGTCAAGCTCGGACATGGTGTCTTCCGGCAGAGCAGTGTTCAGCGGTGCGCGGAACAGCACACCGTTCTTGCCGGGGTTGGTTGACGTGATGTTGTTGACGTTTGCCATTTTTTGCCTCCTTGGGGCATGAGAAAAGCCCCACGCGGCGCGCAGGGCTTAAGTTGGTTACTGGTTAGTCAGCAGCGATATGAGGAGCTGGCCGGAATACTGAAACCTCACCAGGTTTTCCCGGTCGGGGTCGAGGAACCGCTGTGGCGCAGCGTATTCCCGCCACCCGCGCAGCCTGTGGCCGGAAAGGCGCATACCCTTCCATGACTCACTGCGGAGCGCCTGGCGAATCAGCCCGGCGACCTGCTCGGCTTCGTATTCCGTTTCTGCATAGACCTGGACCGACATCGTTGCCGCATCGGTGATGCGATTCGGTGTCGCCCCTCCAACCCGCGTGACCACGACATGCGGGAACTTCGGCTGCCGCGGGTACCGAGTGCTCACTCGCATACCGCCGCAGATTCGGTGTAGCAGGTCGATAAACGCTTTTTGGGCTTGTGGGTCAGCTTCCCGCATTGATGTTCCTCAATAGCGTGTTGTTCTTCGCGTTATCGCGAGCAGCCTTGTAGTTAGTCGTGATGACCGATGCGCGGTGACGAGACTTGCCCTCATAGGGGCTGGATTCGTACCCGTCGCCGCAGGCGTCAGCGATACGCGCGGCACGTGAGTCCACATCTGCCGCCACTGCGGGCAGGCGACGAATCTCCTCAAATGCCTTAATGTTGTACTTGATTTTCATCTAGCCCTCCATTCGCTTACAGCGGCACTCGACCAGACCCGGCGAAAACCACGGGTTGGATTCCCAATTCCCCGGCGGGGCGGCCAGCTCGTAGACCATTCCATCGACCTCGATACGGTCACGGTCGGTAATGCCAGCTTCCACAGGGGCGTAGACCACCGCATCAAACTCCGCGGCCTCAGGGTGCGACGCGGTGACTGCCGGTGTGCCGCCTTTTTGCACCGCAAACACCATGACCTTGTCCTTGGTGTAGCGATGAAGAGGGTTGCCATACGGGTCTGTTGCCCCGTCTTCGTGGCGGTGCACCGTCACAGGAATCGTGCAGGGAAATACGTCCGCTACCATCCGGTTGCCTCCATACTCACTGCCCGGTCAGCGCTGAAATCCTGCAACGCGGATTCCAGCATCTGCCGTTCCTGGCCGGAAAGGAACAAGTCTCCGTCCGGATTTCGCCACGAGGTGGACTGCGAGAATGACCCCGCAGTGGCTTGCTGCTGTGTGATACCGCCTCGGTCGGTGGCGGCCAGCGCTCGCTTCGCCATAGACACCGACACCAGCGCGAGAACCTTCCGAAGATTCTCGTCCGGGGTAGCCGGGATTTGCGGGTAGCTTGCCCGCAGCCATGCTTCCGCGTCGTCTAGGACAGCCTCGATGGCGTCGTCTGTGACCGAGGCGGGGGCGGTTTGCCACCGCAGGCGAACGTCCCTAGAGGTGGCAAACATACGCTACCCCGCAGACAGGCCGTTGAGCTTCACCATGGCCAGCGGGTCGGTGACACCGAACGCGACGGTCGCCCAGGTCTGGGACCAGGTCGTCTGAGTCGAGGCGTCACGCCACGTCTCGGTCGAGATCGGGGACTCGACGCCCATTACGCCAACCATGCCAGCCTGCAGCACCAGACCCTCGCCCTTCTTCATGGCGTTGGTGGAGTGCAGAGTCAGGCCGAAGGTGCCCAGCATCTCCTGGTAGTTGGCGACACCAAGCAGCAGCTTCAGGTTCTTAGCGTCAACCGGGTTGAGCACCAGAGTGTCAGCACTGTAGCCGAGGTCAGTCTGCTCGATAGCAAGCTGCGCGTCCAGCAGGTTACTGATGACTTCGCCCTCGCCGGTCTTCGCGGTCTTCGCGGTTGCTGCGACCTCGGCGGCCTTATCCCAGCCACCAGATGCGACGCTCAGGGTGCCGTCAATCTTGTCGATTGCCTCTGTCAGAGCCGAAATGCCGCGCTCGTCCAGATCCTTCACCATGGTGTTGGAGACCTGGGAAATCTTGCGCTGCAGCAGCATCGCATCATTGCGGATACGTGCCTCATCGGTGACACCGAACTTGCCACCGGTCTTCTGGACACGAGCGACAACCGGCTCACCATCAGGGGTGTGCAGCACCGGGAACTCAGAGCCCGGAGCGACAACGCCTGGCTTGTCGGTTGCGGTCGGCGTGTTCTTGACCAGCTGGTCAAACAGCAATGCGCCGCCGGTGGTGGTGACGTTGCCGAAGATGACCTTCGACAGGAGGTCTCGCTCAACCAGCTGCGCCGCATAGTTGTCGATGCGGGTCGGCTCGTTGAGCATCATGTCGATGGTGATAGCCCCGTTTTCAACGTTGGGGCCGGAAAGCGGGAACATTGGGTCACGTGCCATTGTGTTTCCTCCTTAGTTCAGGGCGACCGTTACGGTGCCGTTAGCGGCCTTGGTTACAGCGATGCCGGCGACGGGGCCGTCGGTTGCCTTCTTCGCCTTGCCGCCAGCGGCTGTGGAGATCTTGTCTCCTGCGGCGATAGCGCCGGAGGCGACCAGCTCGTAGATACCGAGGCGGTAGATGGTGAAGTGCTCACCGTCCTTGGCGTCGTGTGCTGCGACACCGAACGCATCAGCGTCGGCGGTAGCTGCCTTGACGACAGGGTTACGCCCTTCCATGGCGGCGGCGATGATGACGAAGGTGCCCTGGGCAATGTCGCCCTGGGCCTTACCGGTGATGTTGGTTGCTGGGGTGAAATGCATCGGCGTGGAAGCCATTGCGTCCTCCAATCAGGTTGAAATGAAAAATGGCCAGTCGGGTTTAGACTGGCCATCCTGCAGGAAATGCGTTTGGTGGAGTTTCCGGCTCCGAACGGACTGCGGCACCGAGTTGCTCCACCGGGGTATTTGACGGTGGTCGGGTCTGCTCCTTCTGCATCGCTGCGAGCCGCTTAGCGCGATCCTCGATTTCCTCCGGACTACCTGAGCCCAGAAGATCGTGGTTTTCCTCAGCGATGCCGTAGCGGGCTGCTAGGCGCAGGCGAGTGTTCTCGACCTCCAGGGCCTTGACTGCTTCCTCCTGGCTGGCTAGGCGCTCGGTTGCCTTTTGCAGTTCCGTCTTTTCCGCTTCCTGCTGTGTGCGCCAACTCTCCGCATCCGCGCGCAGTTCGTTGCGCTCGGTGCGGTAGCGTGCTGCTTCGCGTCGTGCTTCCTCGAGTTCCTTTCGGAAGTGCTCGGGCACGGGCTGCGCATCAGTATTGCCCGGTTCCTCCTGGGTTCCGGTGTGCGCCACCTGCTCGGCGCTGGTTACGGTGGCGGTGTTTTCCTCCGACATGAGTTACCTCCTGGGTAAATCTGTGGGTTAAGTGACAAAAAGTGTGTCTGATTTTCA
>NZ_KV821804.1:0-1289 GCF_001815745.1 Corynebacterium sp. HMSC064E07
TAGAAGGCTGGTCGTCCTGTTTCGTGGTCGGCTTTGTTGTGGTCTTCTGGGACAAGATCGTTGACTTTGGCGAGTTGATCTTGTCCGTAATTGCACTGCCTGGCGATCTTTAGCGGGTCGTCAGGCAGCTGCGTTTTCGAGTGCAGGTACCACTCGAGCATTTTGCGTTGGCGCTCCCCGGACCTGCCGCGATGCGCGTCGGCGATGCGTTTGAGCTGGGCGTTGACGCCGCCTTCCAGACTGTTGGTTGTTGATGCCCAGCGCTGTGGTTCGAGTGCTTCTGGTGGTGGCTGCAGGTAGGTAAACAGCCAGTTATTGCGCGATAGGTGCAGCAGTGAGTTGTATGCCTTGCGAACTCGCAGGTGGGTCCATTCCCACTGGTTGTTGAGGGTGCGGCGTTCTTTGGGGAGGGGTGTTTTTTCGTTGAGGAATGCTTTGAATACCTGTCCGAAGTCATGCAGGCGCAGCGTCCACTCCCGTGCCTGGTCGAGTGTGGTGATACGGGTCAGTTTCAACGCCAGGGCGTAGATAGCTTTGCCTGCGTCGGTGCGTGGACGGCTGGTGGTGTAGCGACGGACCACGCGTTGGGCATGGACAAGGCAGCGTTGGATGCGGGTGGTTGGCCAGCAGGTTTTGATTGCTGAGTAGGCGCCTTGGCCACCGTCGAGGACAACGCATAGTGGTGGGGCGATGTTTTTGAGTAGTTGGGTGTAGGCGTGGGCGGTTTCGCGTTGTGTCCAGTGCCATGCGATGACGTGGTCGTGGCTGGCTGCCACAAGTAAGCAGCCAGCGTCGGTGTAGGTGCCGTCGATGAAGATTTGGTCGTAGACCCGGTTGGGATCGGGGGTGTTAGGGACATCGATAAGCCACAATGAGGTGAACCGGCGGTCGAGTGTGCGCCGGGAGACATTCAAGGTGTCGGCCACCTTGGTTAAAGAAGCAGTGCCGGTGACGTAGGTGTGAAACGCTTTGAAATCCCGGGTGTGGGTCTGATCGGGGCGGTGTCGTGTTGTTGAGCATCCGCAGTCAGGGTTTTTGCATCGCCACCTGGTTGTCCCTTTGGTTGTGGTGCCGTTTTTCTTCATTTGCCCAGCGCATATAGGGCATCGGGGTCTGTTTGGAGTCACCCAGAAAGACAACCAGGCCCCTGTTACCACATGCAGGAGCCATTCCGGTGGATTGAGCAAGAAACGGGCCTGAATAAGGTCTGGAACCTTATATAAGCCCGTTTTATGCGGCCTGACCAGCAAATAGGCTGAAAATCAGACACACTTTTTGTCACTTAACCC
>NZ_KV821805.1:0-68828 GCF_001815745.1 Corynebacterium sp. HMSC064E07
AAATCAGACACACTTTTTGTCACTTAACCCGCGCCTAATCGCAGCAATAAAAAAAATGACGCGACCTGCTCGCTGTCCATTCCACAGGGACGGCGCACGGGTCGCGTCATTTTTTCGAGTGCAATTGGAGGTTGCTATGACTGCAGTGGAAGAAGCTCGGATAATCAAGGGAACCGGTCTCCACCTGATGCTCATACTAACGACCACCAGCACTAATGGAAATAAGAAAACGAGAATGTTTCGTTAATCACCCCCATGACGGCCATCTCAAACGCTTACACTCTCCACCCAAAGTCCCAGCGGCCCGACTGGCAGACATGACAAAAATAGCCATCCACCTGGCTTTGTAGGTTAGCATTACCTAATATTGCCGACCGTCGGCGATAGTCCGAATTCAATAGCAACCCCCAACCGCAACGGGGGTAGTTTTCCGGGAAGGCTGGGCGCAATATCCGTCGTCAAGCGATTCCACATCACCAATCGGGAAAAAACTTTTAAAAAAACAAGTGTCTCTCATCACACTCATGCATAATGGGGTACAACAGTCATAGTCACTATGACGATGAACCGAGGCCATCGCGTTTATCTGCAGCGTTTATCTGCGACGTACGAAAAGGCCTTAAGACAAAAATTCCACGACAATATTTCTAGGAGCATGTCATGAAGGACTTTCTGCCCCGTACTCACTTCGAAGAAGAGCACAACATGTTCCGCGACATGGTTCGCGGCTTCGTCGAGAAGGAAATCACCCCGAACGTAGAGCGCTGGCACAAGGAAGGTCAGCCGGATCGCGAGGTCTTCAAGAAGGCCGGCGAGCTCGGTCTGATTGGTATGTCCACTCCGGAGGCATACGGCGGCGGCGGAGAGATGGACTTCCGCTACAACCAGGTCCTGAACGAGGAGCTTTCCAACGCTGACTGTGGCTCCATCGTCGTTTCCTTCGGCGTTCTCAACGACCTGGTCGCTCCGTACCTGGCTAAGTTCGGCAACGAAGAGCAGAAGCAGAAGTACCTGGCTTCCATGAACGCCGGCGACACCATCGGCTGCCTCGCCATGACCGAGCCGGGCGCAGGTTCCGACCTGGCGGGCATGCGCACCTTCGCCAAGAAGGACGGCGACCACTACGTCCTCAACGGCACCAAGATCTTCATCTCCAACGGCATGATGGCCGACTTCGCTCTCGTCGCAGCTATCACCGACCCATCCAAGGGCCGCGCTGGTGTCTCCATGTTCATCGTCGACGCCGACCTCGAGGGCTTCACCAAGGCTGGCCCGCTACAGAAGGTCGGCCTGAAGGCTCAGGACACCGCTGAGCTCAACTTCGACAACGTCCGCGTTCCGGCTGAGAACCTGCTCGGCGAAGAGGGCGCTGCCTTCGGCTACCTCCGCACCAACCTCGCTCACGAGCGCCTGACCCTGGCTTGCGGCTCTGTCGCAACTTCCCGCCGCGCCTGGACCCTGGCTTACAAGTACGCTCAGGAGCGCGAGGCATTCGGTCGCCCGATCATCCAGCACCAGGTTCACGGCCACTACCTGGCTGATATCGCTACCCGCGTCACCGCCCTGCAGGCTTTCGTTGACCAGGCCGTTATGGCTCACAACGCAGGCCAGCTGGACGAGACCGGCGCTTCCATGGCCAAGTACTGGACCACCGAGGAGCAGCAGGACATCGTTACCCGCTGCCTGCAGATGTTCGGTGGCTACGGCTTCATGCTCGAGTACCCAATCTCCACTCACTACCTCGACTCCAAGGTCCAGACCATTTACGGTGGCACCAACGAGATCATGAAGGAGATCATCTTCCGTCGTATCGCCAAGGGCGGCGCAGAGTAAACAGCGCACGTCGGCCTAGCCGATTCGCCCCCACACCCCGTCAGGTCTTCCTGGCGGGGTTTTTGCATACCTCAAAGTAGGTGGCTGGCGATTATTTACGAGGCTTGATTAGAGCTCCCTTCCCCCCCCCGTGCCACACCCCCACTAAAAACATTACCCCCTACAAAACCGAAACTATACAATGAGATACCCATCTCATATACTAAGATTCTGTTAGGTAATGGTGATGCACTTCACCAAATTCCCTCCTAGGCCGCGCGAGCGCGTGACCGGAGATGAAGGATTGGAGTTCCAGAGGTATGAGCACAACCAACTCGACCGCTACCCCTCAGCGAAGGGAGGTGTTTTCCACCCGAGCAGCCTTCATTTTCGCCGCTATCGGCTCGGCAGTCGGGCTTGGAAACATCTGGCGTTTCCCCTATGTCGCGTATGACTCCGGCGGTGGCGCTTTCCTTATCCCCTACCTGGTCGCACTTCTGACCGCAGGTATCCCACTGCTCTTCCTCGACTTCGCCATCGGACACCGCTTCCGCGGGTCCGCACCGAAGTCGATGCGTCGCATCAAGCCCTGGGCTGAGCCAATTGGCTGGATTCAGGTCGGTATCGCCTTCTTCATTACCGTCTACTACGCCGTTATTATCGCGTGGTCCTTCATCTACGCCTGGAAGTCCATCCGCAAGAGCTGGGGCCCAGATGCCGAGACCCACTTCATGAAGGACTTCCTCCAAGTAGACACCGAGAGCGTCTTCTCTCTGGACTTCGTCCCCTCGATTTCCATCGTCCTGCTCATTGTCTGGGTACTCGTCATCGGCATTCTGGCCGCTGGTGTGGACAAGGGCATCGGCAAGGTCTCGATTATCTTCATCCCGCTGTTGACCATCCTCTTCGTCGCAGTGGTCATCTACTCCCTGACGCTCGACGGCGCTGCAAAGGGCCTGGATGCATTCTTCACCCCAGACTGGTCCGCACTGACTGACTCCAGCGTATGGATTGCCGCCTACGGCCAGATCTTCTTCTCCCTGTCCGTGGCCTTCGGCATTATGCTGACCTACGCCTCCTACCTGAAGCCACGCACGAACCTCACCGGTTCCGGCCTGGTCACCGCGTTCGCAAACTCCTCCTTCGAGGTTCTCGCCGGTATCGGTGTCTTCGCCACCCTGGGCTTCATGGCAGCGCAGTCGGGTCAGGCCGTTGACGAGGTCGCAACCTCCGGTATTGGTCTTGCCTTCATCGCATTCCCGACGGTCATCTCTGAGATGCCCAAGGTCATCGGTTCGGTCTTCGGGCTGCTGTTCTTCCTCTCCCTGGCAATCGCCGGTGTGACCTCCCTGATGTCGCTACTCGAAGTCGTCGTCTCCGCAGTCAAGGACAAGCTGAACCTCGGCCGCGTCCAGGCCACTCTCACTGTCGGTGGCTCCATGGCCGTTATCTCGCTGCTGGCCTTCCCGACCACCTCAGGTCTAGTAACCCTCGACATCGTCGATAAGTTCACCAACAACGTCGGTATCGTCCTGGTTGCGCTGTTGACCATCATCGCAATCGACTGGATCCTGCGCCGCACCAACGAGTTCGCCATGCACCTCAACGCCGTGTCCTCGTTCAAGGTCGGCACCATGTGGCAGATCTTCGTCGGAAACATCACGCCGGTCATTCTCGCCGTCATCCTGTTCCAGGAGCTCATTGGACTTTTCCAGGAAAACTACGAAGGCTACTCCGACACCCAAATCGACATCTTTGGTTGGGGCGTCATCGGCGTGATTCTCATCGGCGCTCTGATTATGGCCATCCTGCCTTGGCGCGGCCAACACCGTCTCGACGGCCCTCCGGGCTCGGACTTCGGCGTGACGCCAGATTTCAAGCGGACCTCACACCTGCCACGCAAGCACACTCCGGAAAATCAGGAGGTTTAAGCCAAATGTCCGGTATCGCAATTGTCATGATGGCACTGTTCATCATCGTCATCTGGGGCGGCCTGGCGGTCGCGCTGGTTAGCCTATCCAAGCACCCCGACGAGGTGTCCGGTGAGCTGGGAGATCACCCAGAACTCACCAGCGAAGTACTAGGAGCGCAGGAAGAGCAGTAGGTCTTCACTACTACCTCTCCCCTGCCACTCCAGGTATCTGACTTACTCACCTACGAAACGCGGTGGTCGCTTCTCCAAGAAAGCGGCCACCGCTTCCTTATGGTCGGCCGAGACCGCCAGGCGTGCCTGCGCATCCGCCTCCGCCGCCGCAGCGGCCAGAGTGTCCCGGCGCAGCAGAGTCTTGATCTCCTTCAGTGCGGCCGTCGGGCCCGCGGCAAACTGGGCTGCCAGCTCACGTGCCCGAGCCGCTGGATCATCCACCACTTCAGTAACCAGGCCGAGGCTCAGGGCCTCGTCGGCAAGCACCTTTTTATCGAAGAACAACAGCTCGCGCGCCTTCGCGTCGCTGACCATGCGCGGCAGCAGCGCCGACATGCCACAGTCCGTGGCCAGGCCAATCGACGGGAACGCCGCTTTGAACGACGCCTTCGGGCCAGCGATACGGAAATCACAGTGCAGCGCCAGCGACCAACCGGCACCCGCCGCAGCACCTTCGATAGCGGCAATAACCGGAACGTTAATCGCGGTCAGCTCCGCGACCATCGGGTTGTACTCCTCGACAACCTTGCCCATGCCAGCGCCCGACTGCAGGTCAGAGATGTGCTCCTTCAAATCCTGGCCCGTACAAAACGCCTTCGGCCCGCCGAGCAGGATAACAGCGCGCACGTCCGGCTCTTGCGCACGCTCAAAAGCGGCTTTTAGCTCCAAGCGGAGATTCTTATCCAGGGAGTTGTATGCATCCGGGCGGTCGATGGTGATGGCTAGAATGCCGTCGGAAAATTCTTGAGTAACGTTGCTCATAACCTCGCAGGTTATCGCAATCTCCCCCGCCTCGGACGCACTTTTGCACCAAATCACCCGCCGCGAGTAACAAGGGACACATGACACTTCCACGCCCCGCCACGCCTGACGACGTCCACGAGATCGTCGACCTCATCAAAGACCTGGCAGCCTACGAAAAAGAACCCGACGCCGTCCGACTGACCCCCGAGCGCCTGCGCGAACAGCTCTTCGGGAACAACCCCGCGATTTTCTGCCACGTCGTCGACTCCACATCCGGAAATTTGGACGACGGCGCCGGTGGCGGTGATGGCGGTGTTGGTGGCGGTGATGGCGGTGTTGGAGGCAGCCCGCGCCTCGACGGCATTGCACTGTGGTTCCTCAACTACTCCACCTGGGAAGGCACCCACGGCATCTACCTCGAAGACCTCTACGTCCGCCCCGAGGCACGCGGCACCGGCAAGGGCAAAGCACTGCTGCAGAACCTCGCGCGAATTGCCGTGGAGCGAGGCTACTCACGTGTCGAGTGGTGCGTCCTGAAGTGGAATCAACCCTCCATCGATTTCTACCGCTCCCTCGGCGCCTTCCCCATGGACGAATGGGACACCTTCCGCCTCACCGGCAGCGCCCTGCGTGACTTCGGGGCGTAACAGACGGCAGCGCGTGGTGCGGCGGTACGGCGGTGCAGCTGCGGTGCGTTTGCGCGGTGAAAAGTCCGGATGTGGATAACTGCTAAACCGGCTGACTTATCCACAGCCTGCCCCCATAGGCGTTGTCCCCCTACATCCGGACTTTTACCTTCAAAGGCATGACAGTTCTTGGGACGCTCGCCACACTGGCCTCGCGCGGAATGGACACGCTGGCGGAACTCCACGCCGCGCGTCCCGACGGCCACGACGCCACCTCCCACCTGGCGGCAACACTCGGCCTTGACCCGGCGCGCCTCCGGCTGTTGCTACGCGTCGCCACCCACTATCTTCAACCCGCTGACACCGAGGAAAACACCAAAGCCCGCGAAGACGCCACAGCTCTGGCCCGCCGACTCGGGCTCAGCCTGGACACCTGCGTGCTTATCGACAAGCGCAGCCGCCAAGCCAACAACGCAGAACTCCACGACAACCTGCGGCTCACATTCGTCGCAGCCGCCGAGCGTCTCGGCTTCGAAGAACTCGATCTCTACATGCGGGAAACTCTCACCGAGCTCAACACCGAAGACGAACCACCCCAGCACCTGCGCGCCCGGTTTTCCCGGAAGGTAGACATCCGGGGAATGAAGCACTTTCATATCTCCGGCCCCTCGGATATGCTCGACAATCTCCTGTCGCCGCTTACCATCCGCGCCGCAGAAATCCGGAAGTCCCATCCGGAGTTTTCCCACGACCGCTGCGTCGGTCAGGCGCTTGCCGAGCGCCTCGAGCATGCCGATGCCGCAATGCCCGTCGACAAGCTCGATGAAATGCGCTACCAACCCGCCATCATCATCACCGCACAAGACCTCATCGACTACAGCCCGCGATTCGCCGCCACCACCAACGGCTCTGCGCTCGCCCCCGACGTCTTCCTCAACGCCCTACTCGCCGACACCGGGTGGGCCGTGCTTTACGACGAACACAGCGCCATTACGGACTTATTTCCCATCGGCAACCCCCGCCTGGCGACTGAAGAGCAGCGCATCGCGATGCTCATCGACAACCCCATCTGCGCCTGGCCCGGCTGTGAACGCCCCGCCTATAGCGGACAAGCGCACCACCTAGTCGCCCACAAACACGGCGGCACAACCACGCTGGACAACCTCACCATGGTCTGCCGCGAACACAACGGGCTTAACGACGACGACCGGGAAGGACGCAACGGCCACCTAGAACGAATCCCCACATCCGGACATATTCGATGGCGCCCGCCGGATAAAACTCGGCCGCCACTGTTTAGCAACTCATTCGTGACATCAATGTCCGGGAGGTCCTACGCCGGATACCGAGCGGGCACGACGAAACAGCTCGGGCCGGAGCCACCACCTCCGGACTAAAACCCGCTATCCGGATGAAAGCAAAAACCCGTCCTAGCGCACTGCTAGAACGGGTACTTGCGCTGCAAAAACGCAGAATCAGATGAGGTTCCAGTCCTCGATACCGTCGTAAAGCGGGAATTCCTGAGCAATCTTCGAAACACGAGCACGCAGGGAGTCAACATCCGCATTCTTGCCGGCGGCGAGAGCAGTACCGATGACATCGGCGACCTCGGTGAAGGCCTTCTCGTCGAGACCACGGGTGGCCAGCGCCGGAGTACCGATACGAAGTCCGGATGTAACCATCGGAGGACGCGGGTCAAACGGAACGGCATTACGGTTAACGGTGATGCCAACAGCGTGGAGCAGATCCTCGGCCTCCTGGCCGTTCATCTCAGAATTGCGCAGATCCGCCAGAACCAGGTGGACATCGGTGCCGCCAGTGAGAACATCGACGCCAGCCTCGGCGCAGTCGGAAGCGGTGAGACGCTCAGCCAGAATGCGGGCACCAGCGAGAGTGCGCTCCTGGCGCTCCTTGAACTCCTCGGTACCAGCAATCTTCAGCGCCACGGCCTTGCCGGCGATGGCGTGCATCAGCGGACCACCCTGCTGCCCCGGGAAAACAGCGGAGTTCAGCTTCTTGGCGTACTCCTGCTTAGCCAAAATCATGCCCGAACGTGGACCACCGAGGGTTTTGTGAACGGTGGTCGACACAACGTCAGAATGCGGAACCGGCGACGGGTGCAGACCGGCGGCAACCAGGCCTGCGAAGTGCGCCATGTCCGTCCACAGCTTCGCACCGACCTCATCGGCGATGGAACGGAAAGCTTCGAAGTCGAGGTGGCGCGGGTACGCCGACCAACCTGCGATGAGAACATCCGGCTTTTCTGCGAGCGCCTGCTCACGCACCTTGTCCATATCGATCCGCATGGTGTCCTTGTCCACACCGTATGCGGCGACGTGGTAGAGCTTGCCGGAGAAGTTAAGCTTCATGCCGTGGGTCAGGTGACCGCCGTGTGCCAGGTCGAGGCCCATAATCTTGTCACCGGCGTTGATCAGCGCATGCAGAACGGCAGCGTTTGCCTGCGCACCTGCGTGTGGCTGAACGTTGGCGAACTCAGCGCCGAAGAGCTCCTTGGCGCGGTTGCGTGCCATGTCCTCGACGACGTCGACGTATTCGCAGCCGCCGTAGTAACGACGGCCCGGGTAGCCTTCGGCGTACTTGTTGGTCAGAACCGAGCCCTGAGCTTGCAGCACTGCACGTGGAACAAAGTTCTCACTGGCAATCATTTCGAGCATGTCACGCTGACGAGAGAGCTCCCCTGCCATTGCCTCTGCGAGGTCGGGATCGAGTTCACGCAGCGATTGGTAGCGGACATCGTTATTGTTAGACCCGGTCATGAGTAGGTTTTCGACCTTTCAATGAAACTTCAATGCCACAGGCCATGCTAGCCCTTTATGGGGCAAACCACGAAAGCAGCACCATTCAGGTATGCCCCCTTTATTGACTCGTTTTCCGGTTTTCGGCACCCCCTTGGCACAATTGGAAGTATGACGCGCGCAACATCCCCCAGCCCGTACGTCGAGTTCAAACGCGAGCAGTGGCGCGAAATGCGCAAGAATATGCCTCTGGTGCTGACGGAAGAGGAAGCTGAACGACTTTCCGGTATCGGTGAAAACATCGACCTGGACGAAGTCGCCGAGGTCTATCTTCCGCTTTCTCGTCTGATTCACATGCGTGTGGCGGCGCATCGGGAGCTGAACGCCGTAACGTCGAACTTTCTTGGGGAAAATCCTTCGAAGGGGGCGTCGGTGCCGTTTATTATCGGCGTCGCGGGTTCGGTGGCGGTCGGCAAGTCAACGACGGCGCGTTTGCTGCAGGTCCTGCTCGAGCGCTGGGAGACTAATCCGCGGGTGGACTTGGTTACTACTGATGGCTTCCTCTATCCTTCTGAGGAATTGAATCGCCGTGGGATTATGCAGCGCAAGGGGTATCCGGAGTCGTATGATCAGCGTGCGTTGATGCGGTTTGTCACGGCGGTGAAGTCGGGGGCGCGGCATGTGAAGGCGCCGGTGTATTCGCACACGCTCTATGACCGGGTGCCGGATGAGTTCGTCGATGTCGATCGTCCGGACATTCTCATTCTCGAGGGGCTCAACGTTTTGCAGACGGGCCCGACGCTGATGATTTCCGATCTTTTCGATTTCAGTGTCTACGTCGATGCCCCGCGCGCGGACATCGAACGCTGGTACATTAATCGTTTCCTCAGTCTCCGCCAGACGGCGTTTCGCGCTCCGGGCGCGCACTTCGCGGATTACGCCACGCTTGACGACGAAGCTGCGGCCGAGGTGGCCCGACGCATTTGGCAGCAGGTGAACTTGCCGAACCTGACGGAAAATATTTTGCCCACTCGAGTGCGGGCGTCATTAGTTCTTACGAAGTCTCGGGACCACAAGGTTTCGAGGGTCCGGATGCGCAAACTCTAACATCCGGAAATTTTTCCGGATGTAGGGAGGTTATTTGCCGAAGCGGCGTGAGCGCTGCGAAAAGTCTCGAAGTGCGCGGAGGAAGTCGATGCGGCGGAATTCGGGCCAGTAGGTATCGGTGAACCAAATCTCGGAGTAGGCGGTTTGCCAGAGAAGGAAGCCGCTGAGCCGCTGTTCTCCGGAAGTGCGGATGACTAGATCGGGGTCCGGTTGTCCGGATGTATAGAGGCGGCGAGAAATGGCGTCGGTGGTGATGCTCTCCTCGAGCTCGGAAGCATCAATTCCTTCGGCGACTGATTCCCGGATGATTCTGCGTACTGCGTCGACGATTTCCTGCCGACCACCGTAGCCAACGGCGATGTTGACCTGGATGCCGGTGTTGTTCGCAGTGACTTCTTCGTCGTGGCGTAGCCGGGCGGTCATTCTTTCCGGAAGGAGCTCGAGGTGGCCGACCATGCGCAGGCGCACGTCGTTAGGCGATTGCGCCAATTCGTCGACGACGTCGGCGATGATGTCGAACAGTAACTCCAGCTCTTCGGGGTCGCGCCCGAGGTTTTCGGTGGAGAGCAGGTAGATGGTGACCAGCTCGATTTCCTGCTCGGCGCACCAGCCGACGAATTCTGCGATTTTGCGGGAGCCGACGCGGTGGCCGTGGCTTACGTCGGTGAAGCCAGCCTCCCTCGCCCAGCGGCGGTTGCCATCGGCCATGATGGCAACGTGCTTGGGGCGAGGTTTTCCTTCTAGCTCTTGGGCTAGTTTGCGCTCGTAGAGCGGATACGCAATCCGCCGGAGTGAGGACGGCTGGTTTTCTTTCACATATGTAACCCTACCCAATGGGCACGGCCACTTTGTGCTTAGTCGCGTGCCTGCCGACGCTTCCGGACTTCTGCCGCAAGCGTACGCAGCAGCCGGTCGGTGGTTTCCCAATCCATGCAGGCATCGGTGACGGACTTGCCGTATACGAGGCCCTTACGACCATCGGTAATTTTTTGCGCGCCGGCTTCGAGGAAGGACTCCATCATGATGCCGGTGATGCGCTCGTCGCCGCCCCCGATGAGCTTGCCGAGCTCCTCAACGACCTCGGCCTGGCGCACCTCGGATTTTCCGGAATTGGCGTGGGAGGCATCCACCATGATGCTGACGGTTTGCTCGGCCTTGTTCAGGCGCGCTTCGGCGTCGTTAAGCGATTCTTCGTCCCAGTTCGGGCCGGAGGTGCCACCGCGGAGGATGATGTGGCAGTTGTGGTTGCCGGCGGTTTCGACAACGGCGGCGCGGCCTTGGTCGTTCATGCCGAAGAAGAAGTGCGGGTTTGCTGCGGAGACCAGCGAGTCCACGGCGACCTGGACGTTGCCGTCGGTGCCGTTCTTGAAGCCGATGGGCACGGAAAGTCCGGAAGCGAGCTGACGATGGACCTGCGACTCCGTGGTGCGCGCACCAATTGCACCCCAGGAGACGGCGTCGGAAATGTACTGCGGGCTGTTGGGCTCGAGGAATTCGGCGCCGGCGGGCAGGCCGGTGCGCAGGACCTCGATGAGTACCTCGCGGGCCATGTGCAGGCCCTTGTTGATTTTGAAGGAGCTATCCAGGTCGGGGTCGTTGATGAGTCCCTTCCAGCCGACGGTGGTGCGCGGCTTTTCGAAGTAGACGCGCATGACGACCAGCAGGTCCTCGTCGAGCTCATCGGCGGTGGCCTTCAGGCGGCGGGCGTAGTCGATGGCGGCCTCGGGGTCGTGGATGGAGCACGGGCCGACAACGACCAGCAGGCGATTGTCCTCGCGGGCGATGACGCGGGCGATGTCGAGTCGCGACTGCTCCACTTCGTTAACTAGGTTCGGGGTCAGTGGCTGTTTGGCCATGACCTCTTCTGGGGAGGGCAGGTCGTGGAAGGCTACGACACGGCGGTTCGCGGTAGAGGCGGGGGCTTCGAGGGAAGTTGGAGGGGTCATCTGAGGTCTCTTTTCTCTGGGGCGTTACGCATGTATTTGGCTGTAGATACGACAAAAGGCAGCGCCCCTATTGGTGGGGCTGCTGCCTTTGGCTCCGGTTGGTGGCGACGTGACGATTAGCCGCCGGCTGTGACTATGTCGTCACTGCCTCCGGAGCCTTCGAAAAATAAAATCGCCACATACGCATGCGCTTGACTGTAGCGCACTGCCTAGAATCCCGCAATTCGAACTCCAAATCCCGCCACACGGGAAACAATCAGGGGTGCGCGCAACTGCCCGTCGTCAAGCGACGCGCACACACCTTGACGCTGACTACTCCGCTTCACGACGCTGCTCTGCTGCAGCCATCGCCTTATCCACAGCCTCGGAATCAAAGGGATCCATGTCGTGCGCCTCGGCGAACTTCCGGCGAGCGGCCATGCGCTTCGCGCGCCGCGAGAGATCCCAGCCGAGAGCCAGGATGACGATGAGCAAAACGACAATGATGAGCAGGCCAACAGGAGAGGCCTTTCCGAAGTCAGCACCCCGCGGACCAGTGGGGTTCTGCGCCAGGAAAATTGTCGTGCGAGCCGCCAAGGCATCGAAGCTTTCAATCATGAGTTCCAGCTTAGCGTTAATTCCGGACTATTCCGCGTCGGGGTCGATACCGGCGAAGAGATCGGTCTCTGGCAGCTCGGTCTGCACTCGAGTGCGGGCAAGCTCAAACTCTTCGGTCGGCCAAACGCGCTGCTGAATGTCTACCGGCACGGCGAAGAATGGCCCGTTCGGATCGATCTGCGTAGCGTGCGCCAGCAGCGCCTGATCCCGCTGCTGGAAGTAATCGCCGCACTCAACCTGCGTGGTCACGCGGGTCATGATGTCGCCGGGAGTCTTAGTCCAACGGCGGAAGGACTCGGCCAGCGGGCTTTCCAAACCGTTGTCGCGGTAGTAGTTGTCCAGCGCGATGAGACGCGCCTTGATGAAACCGTGGGTGTAGTAGAGCTTGGAAATTTCCCATGGTTCACCGAGCTCGGGGTACTTATCCGTTCCAGACTCCAGCCACGCGCGCATGGACACGATATGGGTCATGATGTGGTCCGGGTGCGGGTAGCCACCGTTTTCGTCGTAAGTAATGACGACGTGCGGACGAAACTCGCGAATTGCCCGAATGAGAGGCTTGGTCGCATCCTCGACCGATTGGCGAGCAAACACTCCGTGCGACAGCACCGGCACCGGGTTGCCCGCAGGCAGACCGGAGTCGGTAAAGCCGAGCCACTCATGTTCAACGCCGAGAGTCTCAGCGGCTGCAGCCATTTCGTGAACGCGCACCGCGGCGATATTCTCCCGCACCTCCGGCCGATCCATCGCAGGGTTGAGAATACTACCGGCCTCACCGCCGGTACAGGTCACCACTTTGACGCGATGCCCTTCCGCCGCATATCGGGCCATCGTTGCGGCGCCCTTGCTCGATTCGTCATCAGGATGAGCGTGAATTGCCATCAGACGAAGTGTCAATTGAAGTCACTCCCGCTACTATCTCAGTCCATGTTTTCTGGCCAAGGCCGGAGCCCTTCGACCGCAACGATGCTACTCCAGCACCGTTTCAATACCGCCCCACTATAGCGCTGCACCATCATATGACCACGCAGCATCGCTACTCGGCGGAACGACATAGCAGCAGGACACCGCGCCACACCAGAAATATTGTTTAACTGTCAACATTTTACCACGTCGACTGAGAACTCCGATAGGCTAAAAAGCATGGCTGAAAGTTCGGAGCGAAACACCCGAAATACCGCAGCGCCGAAGCGAGAGCGCGAGCGCTATGGGGATAATAATCGCACTCTCCCTGCGAAATTGGTTGTCATCGCTATTGTTGGCATGCTCGTCATCGCCGGCGCATACATCTTCGTTCAGATGAACCGCGTCTCCGCCCCGGATGTCTCTGCAACGCAAGCGGGCTGGAGCCGCACTCCAGGGAAGGAAGATGAACAGTTCATCTTCACGCTGGACGTCACCCGCGAAAAGCCGGAGCTGGATAGCTACTGCATCATCTACGCGCTGAACTATGACGTGGCAGAGGTCGGGCGTCGCGACGTATTCATCCCGGGCGGCGGCCCCGCTACCGTGCGGATGGACGTCCCCATTGCCACCCGCGAGCTGGCCGTCGCAGGCGATGTCTATGGCTGTTCCACCGACATTCCGGAGTTCCTCGCACCTGCGAAGTAATCTCCCTTCGCGACTGAGGATCATGCGCTGCGGGGGCACGTCGTAAAGCGTGCGCGACAACACTCCGACGCGCCTGTTATTGCCATGTGGCGTGACAGTGCTATCCTGTGACGCAGCCGACGGCCCCACGCGGGGCCGCTTTTGTATTAAATAGCCAAAAACACAGGAGGAACCATGACTGAGGCAAAGAACAATAGCCCATGGCTCACCCAGGAGTCCTACGACAAGCTCAAGGCCGAGCTTGAGGCGCTATATGAAAACCGCCCGGTCATCGCCGCCGAGATTAACGAGCGCCGCGAAGAGGGCGACTTGAAGGAAAACGCAGGCTACGATGCCGCCCGCGAGCAGCAGGGACAGGAAGAGGCACGCATCCGCTACCTCGAAGACCTACTCCAGCGCGCCACTGTCGGCGAGATTCCGCAGGAGTCCGGTGTGGCTCTGGTTGGCACCGTGGTCCACGTCTACTACGACGGCGACGAGGACGACACCGAGACCTTCCTCATCGGTACCCGTGGCGCTGACTCCTCCAACCCGAACCTGGAGACCTACTCCACCGATTCCCCGCTGGGTAAGGCTCTGGTCGGCGCTAAGGAGGGCGAGACCCGCGCTTACGCTTCCCCGAGCGGCGACGAAGTGTCTGTCACCGTAGTTAAGGCTGAGCCGTACAACCCGGAGATGGATGCCTAAGCGCTGAGGTTACTTACCCCCGGCGCTAGACCGCCTCAACCCAGGCGGCGATCTCGGGCCACAGCGCCCGATTCTTGGACCGATAGAAGCCCATATGGCCTATCGGTCCATTTTTGTACCCTCTCCCGCTTCAATATCGCGCTTTACGACGTCACACTGCACAGCCCGATTGGTCAAAATGTTGACTGCCGGTCGATTGGCCCACCGCGCGTCCGTGTTTAATGCGAATCGAGAAAGCAGCTCATCAGATAACAACAAAGCGCCGGCCAACCCGTAATAACGGGCTACCCGGCGCTTGTGCGTTAGTTAGTTTTCTAGCGTTTAGTCCCTGAAGTAGGACAGCAGACGCAGAATCTCGGTGTAGAGCCAGACCAGGGTCACAGCCAGACCGAGGGCGACACCCCAGGCGTACTGAGCCGGAGCGCCAGCGCGAACCAGGCGATCAGCCTGATCGAAGTCAATCAGGAAGCTGAAGGCTGCCAGGCCGATGCAGACCAGAGAGAAGATGATCGACAGCATGCCGCCGTCACGCAGCGGGAAGCCCAGGCCGAACAGGGAGAGCACCAGGTTGCCCAGCATGAGGACCAGGACACCAATCAGAGCCGCACTCATAAAACGGGTGAACTTCGGGGTCACGCGGATAGCGCCCGACTTGTAGACGAAGAGCATACCGATGAAGACACCCAGGGTAGCCAGCACGGCCTGCATAATCAGCGCACCAGCGGCAACGCCCTGAATTGGAGCAGTGAACATGAAGCTGATGCCACCGACGAAGAGGCCCTCGAAGGCCGCGTAGGTGAGGGTAACCGGCGCGGAGCCGTACTTCTTGCCGAAGGTGGAAACCAAAACAGTAATCAGACCACCGATGGCGCCGACAATGGTCAGAATCATGGCCAGGCTGGTGGAGACACTGACGGCAATGAAGAAATTGACCGCAGCCAAAACGATGATGGTTGCCAGCGTGATGCCGGTCTTGGAAACGACATCGTCGACCGTCATCGGACGGTAGTCGGCGGCAACCTGCGACTGGTACGGGTTATCCCCGTAGCCAGCGCCCATCTGACCTTGGCCGTAGTGATGTGCGCCCGCCTGTCCGCGGGCGACGGTCTTAGTAAGTGAACTGAATGCAGGATTGCTGCTTTCGCGCACGTCGTCCTTCTTTCTTTTCTCAGTTTTTCTTACGTTTTGTATTCAGGCACACGCGCTTACGTTTGCCTACACTTTCTACAACGGGCGATGTAAAGGTATTGTTCCCAACCCTGAAAAACAGTTAGTATCAAGGTAATTCCTCGCCTGCTGGCGGTGATTTTGTAATCGCGGAAAAACTCACAGTCGCCAGGCGTGGGCACCACATGAGTGATTATGAAACAGGAGGTTGGTCAAGATGTCTGATGGCCTTGACTACGATCCGGATACCACTGGTGATTTCGACGAGACCACGCTCGATGGCTCAGAGGGACTCGATGGCGACTTCCTCACCGGTGATGGCGAGAATTATGTAATGGATCCGCCGGACCGCTGGCGGGGCGCTTCTCCGCATGACACTCTCGGCAAGCGGTTGGCCGAGGAAAAGCCGGACATCGACGTCGACGACGATCTGGATGATGACCCGGAGATGCGCTACGGCGATGTCGACGGCCACGAACCGTTCGAGTTCGGCAACGATGGCCCGCGCGACCCGGACCGCAACCGTCGGATGGGCTGGACTACTTACTAAAGTTTTCTAAGTTTTTGTAGTTTTGCCAAATTTACTATCTCGGGGCGCCGCGCAACAGTAGTATCTGTGCCATGACAGCATCTACTGCTACGACAAACCGAACTACCATCCGCAATCCGCTTAACGACGAGCTCGTTGCCCGCCTTCTTCAGCGCGTCACGGTAGCTGATAAGTCGAAGACCGCCACTATCTCGGCGCCATTTACCGGCCAGGAGCTGGCGCAGATTCCTGTCGGTACCCAGGCCGATGTCGACGAGGCCTTCAAGCGTGCCCGTGCGGCGCAGAAGAAGTGGGCCCGCATGGCACCGGAAAAGCGCGGCGAAGTGCTGCACCACTTCCACGACCTGCTCTTTACCCACTGCGACCAGGTGCTGGACCTGCTGCAGGCCGAGACCGGCAAGAACCGCGCCAGTGCCCACGAGGAGCTCGTACACACCGCTATCACCGCCCGCTACTACGGCAATCAGGGCCCGAAACTGCTTGAGCCGAAGCGAGCACACGGTGCTGTCCCAGTACTTTCCAAGACCACCGTCTACCACCACCCAAAGGGCGTCGTCGGTGTTATTGCTCCGTGGAATTACCCACTGACTCTCGCGGTTTCCGACGCGCTGGCTGCACTGATGGCTGGTAACGCCATCGTGCTCAAGCCGGACAGCACCACTCCGTTTACCGCTCTCTTCGCTGTCGATTTGCTCTACCGCGCTGGTCTTCCGGAGGATCTCTTCCAGGTCATTCCAGGCCCAGGTCGCGTTGTCGGCCAGGGCATTGTCGGCCAGTGCGACTTCCTGATGTTCACCGGCTCCTCCGAGACCGGCCGCTCACTGGCACAGCAGTGCGGCGAGCGCCTGATTAGTTTCTCCGCGGAGCTCGGCGGCAAGAACCCGCTGATTGTCGCTGAGGATGCCAACATCAACCGCGCGGTCGAGGGCGCGCGCATCGGCTGCTTCACCAACTCCGGTCACCTGTGCGTGTCCATTGAGCGAATCTATGTCGTGGACTCCGTCTGGGACGAATTCGTCCCGGCATTCACCGACCGCGTGAAGGCAATGTCCATCGGCGCTGGCTACGAGTGGGAAACCGAAATGGGCTGCCTGCAGTCTCAGGGCCAGTTCGACATCGTCAAGTCCATGGTCGACGAGGCCATCGAGGCCGGCGCCACTGTACTGGCCGGTGGTCGTCCTCGCCCGGATCTAGGACCGCTGTTCTACGAGCCGACCGTGCTTACCGACGTCCCGGAGGGCGTCGCGCTGCTGACCGAAGAGGTATTCGGCCCAGTGGTAGTCCTCCAGCGTGTCTCGGATGTCCATGAGGCTATCGCCAAGTCCAACGATTCCCGTTATGGCCTCAACGCTTCGCTGTGGACCTCCCCGCGTCGTGCAAAGGAGCTGGCTCCACAGCTTGAGGCCGGCACCGTGAATGTCAACGATGGTTTTGCTGCGGCCTTCGCGTCTGTCGATGCCCCGATGGGTGGTTTCAAGGATTCGGGTGTGGGCCGTCGTCAAGCAGCGGGCGGCTTGCTGAAGTACACCGATGCGCAGACGGTGACCGTGCAGCGTCTTTCCCCGGTGTCGATGCCACAGATGCCGCGTGAGCTGTACTCGAAGGTGTTCAACACGGCACTTGTTCTCGGCAAGAAGTTCAACGTCCTGCCGTAATATGTGTGGAGCGCACACAAATAGCAAAAGGCCAGGCAGAAAAACGCTTCTACCTGGCCTTTTGGTGCCCCCAGTGGGACTCGAACCCACACTGAAAGGATTTTAAGTCCTCTGCCTCTGCCAATTGGGCTATAGGGGCCCCTAAGAAAGATTAATGGGCGATATGGGTGTCTACCAAACTCGCCACAATTCCGTCGAGGATATCCTTCTCGCTGATGTAGAAAAAGCGCTGCTCTTCCTTGGCTGCCTCGGAAAGTGGCAGCGCCTCAAACATGTCCATCAGACCGTCAACAATGATGGAACCACCGGCGAAGACATCCGCGCGTTTCGGGTGCATGACCGGATTCGCAGCAAGGGATTCCGCATCGGTCTCGACGACGGATGCTGTCAACGCACGCAACGCCGCAAAGCGCAGCTGCGACAGGTGGATTGCCTCCGGGTCGTAGGTTTCTAGGCCCTGTGCCAGCGCCGACAGGGTGGTGAAGGTCCCGGCGCAGCCGACGATGGTGCGAGCCTTGTCGACAGGCACCTTCGCAACAATCTCGTCGGCCAGTTCCGCAACATACGAACGCGCCTCCTGGACCTGTTCCGCCGTCGGTGGCGAGGCCTGCAGGAACCGTTCGGTCAAGCGCACACTGCCCATAGCCACGGAATCAGAGCCGGCTACCGTACCATCGTGGTCACCGACAATAACCTCGGTGGAGCCGCCGCCGACGTCAATGACGCAATACGGACCGAGCTCGGGCTCCAAGTCATCGACTGCCCCGCGGAAGGACAGCGCGGCTTCCTCGTCGCCGGAAATGACCTCGGCCTCTGCACCCCACGGAGCGAGAATCTCGCGGGTCATGGCGAAGAAATCGTCGCGGTTGCTTGCGTCGCGTGTCGCCGATGTCGCCACCATTCGGACTGCTTGCACTTTTTCGACCTGCATAAGCTCCGCATACTTCGTCAGAGCCTCCCGCACGCGCTCCAGCGCCTCTGGAGCCAGCATGCCAGTGGCATCCACGCCCTGGCCAAGGCGGACGATTTCCATCAGTCGGTGCAGTTCTGTGATTTCGAGAACTCCATCGACAACCTCGACCCGGCTGATAAGCAGGCGAAGCGAATTAGTGCCGCAGTCGACGGCAGCGAGGGTCGTCATTTATCCCTCCACCCCCGGATACGCAATACCGAGCTCGGCAATCGTGGGCCAATCTGCGGGAATCGCGGTGCCGCGCAGTTTCTCGTTCTCCGCCGCCAGCGCCACCGACTCAGTACCCAGTCGGAAGTGATCCGGCCCCTTGGCCAGCGCGTAGGCAATAAGAACGTGGAGGCACTTCACGCGCGTCGGCATTCCGCCACCGGAGAAGTCCGTGCCTAGGTCTTCCATCTCATTGCGCTCTGCCAGAAACGCCTCGTGCGCGCGCTGGTAATCGGCGGCGAGGTCTTCGTCGCTTTCCAGACGCGCGGTCATTTCTTTCATCACGCCGGTCGTCTCCAACCGGGAGGCCTCCGCTGTCAAACGCGGATCAGTCAGGTAAAAGAGCGTGGGAAACGGAGTGCCATCGTCCAAACGAGGCTTCGTCTTGACCACACCAGGAGTGCCGTCGGGGCTGCGGTAAGAGATGTCCACTACACCCCGTGGTTCACGTCCGAGCTGCTCCGCTATCACTTCCAAATCTGCGGTATCCACAGACATCGGTCACACTCCTTTTGCTTCCGTTTTACTGACACATAATCTCACAGTCGCCTTACAAGCGCGTTGCTTCGCTTTACGACGGCACACTCCGCCGCGCATGCAACCTCACCGAGAGGCCCCAGGTAGCCCTACGGAGGTTTAGGACTCCGGTACCGTCGGCAAGCTCTCTGGCCTCGTTGCCTGATCGCGCCCCGGATTAGGGCGAGTCTCTTCGGGTTCGGGCGGGATGGAAATGGAATCCCACAGCGTCTCGTACCACTTCTTGGCCTGGTGCTGCGGAATTTCCTCCGGCTGCGTCACAGGCTGTTCGCCCACGGCCGGATCGAGGATACGGAATGGGGTCTCCCCCGGCTCTACCAGCCCCAGGCGCAGACGTGCCTGCTCCTTAACATAGGCGGGGTTGGAGTACAGCTCCTTTTCATCCTCTAACTGCTTAATTCGCTGTTCCATGCGAGCAATATTGTCCTGCGTTGCGGCTACATCCGCCTGCTGTTGTGCAAAAGTCCGCAGCGGAATTGCGAGAACAGATACTAAGAAAAGCACCAGCAGACCAATACCGATCTTCTGTGCCGTGCTCAGCGAGCGCATTCCCGATGCGATTGCCGCTGCCGAACGCTGCCCCGCCCCTGCAGGGCGCGACTGTGTTCCGCGGCGAGATCGGTCCGATGCACTCATGCCCCACACTCTACCCGACCGCCAGCCGATGAAATAACAAAAACCCGCCCACAACCACGTGCGTGGTGCGGACGGGCAGTGCTAGACGCAGCTTTCGCAGCGCCTCAGCTCTTTACTTGAAACGCGGGAATGCGCTGCGACCAGCGTAGACAGCAGCGTCACCCAGGTACTCCTCGATGCGCAGCAGCTGGTTGTACTTAGCAACGCGCTCGGAGCGAGCCGGAGCACCGGTCTTGATCTGGCCACAGTTCAGGCCGACAGCCAGGTCAGCGATGGTGGTGTCCTCAGTCTCACCGGAGCGGTGGGACATCATGGACTTGTAGCCGGCGTTGTGAGCCATTGCGACGGCCTCGAAGGTCTCGGACAGGGTACCAATCTGGTTGACCTTGACCAGCAGAGCGTTAGCGGCCTTCTTCTCAATGCCCTCTGCCAGACGCTTCGGGTTGGTGACGAAGAAGTCGTCGCCGACGATCTGGACCTTGTCACCAAGCTGAGCAGTCAGGGTGGTGTAGCCCTCCCAGTCATCCTCCTGCAGCGGATCCTCGATGGAGACGATGGCGTAGTTCTCAACCAGGTCAGCGTAGACAGCTGCCATCTCCTCAGCGGTGTGCTCGCCGCCCTCGAAGTGGTACTTGCCGTCCTTGAAGAACTCGGAAGAAGCGACGTCGAGAGCCAGAGCGACATCGTCGCCCAGCTTGTAGCCTGCAGCCTCAATTGCCTCAACAATCAGGTCAAGAGCAGCCTTGGTGGAGTCAACCGACGGAGCGAAGCCGCCCTCATCACCGAGGCCAGTGGACAGGCCCTTGTCCTTAATGACCTTCTTGAGTGCGTGGTAGACCTCAGCACCGACGCGCAGTGCTTCCTTGAAGGTCGGGGCGCCAATCGGAGCAATCATGAACTCCTGGACGTCAACGCCGGAGTCAGCGTGTGCGCCACCGTTGAGGATGTTCATCATCGGAACCGGCAGAACGTGACCGTTCGGGCCGCCGACGTAGCGGAACAAATCCAGGCCAGCGGACTCAGCAGCAGCCTTGGCAACAGCCATGGAAACACCCAGGATTGCGTTAGCACCCAGGCGGGACTTGTTGTCGGTGCCGTCCAGCTCAATCATGGTCTTGTCAACCAGACGCTGGTCCTCAGCCTCGAGGCCAATAATTGCGTCCTCAATCTCCTCGAGCACAGCGCGGACAGCCTTCTCGACACCCTTGCCCAGGTAACGGTCTCCGCCATCGCGGAGCTCGTGTGCCTCATGAACGCCGGTGGAGGCACCGGACGGAACCGCAGCGCGGCCCACAGCGCCGTCTTCCAACAGCACCTCAACCTCAACGGTCGGGTTACCACGGGAGTCCAGAATTTCGCGTGCGTTCAACTCGATGATTGCAGCCATAGGTCACCTTTCCGCCGGAACCGTTCCGGCACATGACTCCAATTGTGGCACGGTTTGCCAACCTTCGCCTTAAATCCTTTGCACCCTATGCGGGCTGATTCAGCGCATAGTTCGCCGCAGCGTCCCGAACATCGCGAAGATACTGCTCAGACTGGTTATACGAGCGAATTGCAGATGCCCACCCTTCCGGGGTGGCGAGGTCGCGTTCCCCACTGCAGAGCATCCGTGCCGTGGTCGCAGTTGCGTCGTCGATGTTGTTAGGGTCGGCGACACCGTCACCAGAGGCATCCATCGCAAAACGATGCCAGGTCTCAGGAATAAACTGCATCGGCCCCACAGCGCGGTCGTACTCTGTGTCACCGTCGAGTTCGCCGTTGTCAGTATCAAGAACCTCAGCAAACCCACTCGTGCCGTCCAGCGGCGGACCGATAATCGTCGGGCGAACTACCCCATCGGCACCGATATGCGCCGGCTTGAGCCAATTGCCCGAGTACGTGCCGTGATTAGTCTCCACTTTGCCCAGTCCCGCAAGCGTGTTCCACTCCAGGTGGCAGTTCGGGAACTGTTCGGCCGCAATCACATATGCGTTGCCGTAGGCACGGAGACCGTCCTCAGAAATACCAGTCTTCGGGGAAATCTGCTGCGCCCACTGTCGGAGCTGCTCCGAGGTGCGCCCGGGCGCGTTGACATCAATCATCGGCGGTGGCTCAGCCGCAGCAGGCGGCACATTTTCCGGAATCGGCTTCTTGGTCAACGACGGGATAACGGGGCCAGTGAACATCGCCAACGCCCCAACCGTGCCAATGATAATCAGCACCGCCAGGGAGGTTAGACCGAGGCAGCCACAGCCTCTCGAGGACTTCTTTTTCCCCTTACTGCGGCCACGCGACTTCGCCCCGCGGGGTGCGGGGTGCGCGTATTCATCAAAGGGAGAATTAGAAGGCATGGGGAATTACTCTACGGGGTAAACCGTAAAAATCACTCAAACTCGAGGACAGAAATCACTTTTGCTGGAAACTAGCTGTCGCTTTCCGACGGGCCGAGGTCCTCAGCCTCTTCGTTATCTTCGCTGCCCGCTGCCCACTGCTCAGCTCTGCCGGCCTGCTGATTCTCCATCTGAGCCAGCTCAGCCAGGAATGCGCGTGAAGCCTGTCGGGTCCGCTCTTCAGCACCGGACTCAGTCTCCAGCCCCGGGGTCGGAACCAGAATCTCCACAGGAATGTCTGCATCGGAAAGTCCCAGCGCACGTGCGCGGCGGATGGCCTCCTCAGCCAAAGTCAGAGCTGGCAACTGCGTAGCTGGGTTCGAGCGCGGACGTCCGCGGCCGTAAGCCCACAGTCGCTCCTGTTCTTCCTCCGACACCATCTCTCCCTCGGCCACAGTGCCGTCGAAGAGGTACGGCTGACGAGCGCGCATTTTTAAAATAAAGTCGGTCGCCACATCGTCGAAGTCGAAGTCCTCCGCGATTTCAGCGTGGAAGAGGATCTGCAGCAGCAGATCTGACAGCTCGCTACGAATGTCACCGCCCTCGTCGACTGCGTCGACAAACTCGTAGGTCTCTTCAATGAGATACGGCAGCAGGCTCTTGTGCGTCTGGCGAGCTTCCCACTGCCCCGTGCGCCGTGCGGCCGCCATGATGTCCACGGCCTCGACGACGTGGGGCAGACGAGCTGCGGCAAGCTGTTCCTGCGGAGTCAGCGGTTCTGCAACAGGCTCTGCCCCTGGCTCTGCAACCGGTTCTGGCTCAGGTTCTTTCACCGAGTCCTGCTGGGGAGCCGCCGCAACCTGAGCTGCCGGAGCTGCTGGGTCCGGCGCATCATCCAGCTCGACCGAGTAGACCTTCTCGCCCGCATCGAGGCGATCGAGTACCTCGTCGTTTTCCATATCGGTGGTGACCAGAATCTCCGCCTGGGACACCGAGTGCCCACCGGCGTCGGCGATTGCCCAGCGCACACGGATCGGGACTTCTTCGGTGTAGCTGACTTCACCGGTCAGCAGGCTAGCGGCTTCCAGCGGAATCGCTGTTGGAAAGCGGCTATCGAGCTTGATGATAGTCATACGGTTTCTAGTCCTTTCCCATGTGCGAGATATCCATACGTGGAATTCCCGCCATCGATGTCAAGAAGTCTGCTACCCACTGCACCAATGCAATATCGCGGACAGGTTTTGCCCGCAACCCTCGCCCTTCCTTCGGCATTCCGACGGAAACCGTGCGCGTTGCCGCACGATAGGTCGCCTGTGGATACAGGCGCTTGAGACGCACCTGCTTGGAGTCAGCAAGCTCCATAGGGGTTATTCTAATGTGCGCACCCATGGCTTGAACTTCATGCACGCCGAATTCCCGGCAAATAATTCGAAGTCGTGAAATAACCGCCAGTCTCTCCACCTCAATGGGTGGGGTTCCGTAACGGTCAACGAGCTCTTCGAGCACTACGTCGATATCGTCCAGCGCACTGGCGGCAGCAAATTTGCGGTACGCCTCTAGACGCAGGCGTTCCGACGACACATATTCGGCTGGAATATTCGCATCGACCGGCAAATCGATCCGAACTTCCTTCGGTTCGTTATCGGAAGCATCCGGAGTTTCACCATCGGCCACTGCCTTCAGCGCGGCCACGGCCTCGCCAACCAGTCGGACGTACATATCGAAGCCGACACCGGCAATGTGACCGGACTGCTCCGCACCGAGGATATTTCCGGCACCGCGCATTTCCAGGTCCTTCATGGCCACAGCCATACCGGCACCCAAGTCATTGTTCTGCGCAATCGTGGACAGACGGTCGTACGAAGTCTCCGTCAGCGTCTGATTTTCCGGGTAGAGGAAGTAGGCATAGGCGCGCTCACGGGAACGGCCCACGCGACCACGCAGCTGGTGCAGCTGGGAAAGACCCATATGGTGGGCGTTTTCCACAATCAACGTATTGGCGTTGGCAATATCCAGGCCGGTCTCCACGATGGTGGTACACACCAGCACGTCGTACTCGCGCTGCCAGAAGCCATCGACCGTGCGCTCCAGCTGCTCCTCCCCCATCTGACCGTGGGCCACTACCACGCGGGCCTCGGGCACCAAATTGCGGATAGTCTGGGCGACTTTGTCAATGGTTTCCACCTTATTATGCAGGTAGAACACCTGGCCGTCGCGAAGCAGCTCTCGCCTGATAGCAGCGGCGACCTGCTTGTCGGACTGCGCGCCGACGTATGTCAGCACCGGGTGACGGTCCTGCGGCGGGGTGAGAATCTGGCTCATCTCGCGGATGCCAGCAATCGACATTTCGAGCGTGCGCGGAATTGGCGTTGCGGACATGGTGAGTACGTCGACGTGGTGCCGTAGCGCCTTGATGTGTTCCTTGTGTTCGACGCCGAAACGCTGCTCCTCGTCAACGATGACCAGGCCGAGTTCTTTCCACTGCACGCCGGTCTGCAGGAGACGATGCGTGCCGATAACAATGTCGACCGTCCCGTTCTTCAACCCTTCGAGGACCTCCTTGGAGTCCTTCGGCGAGGTGAAGCGGGACAGTCCACGGATGGTGACCGGGAAGCCCTCCATACGTTGGGTGAAAGTGGTCAAGTGCTGCTGCGCCAGAAGTGTGGTCGGCACCAACACTGCCACCTGACGGCCATCTTGAACAGCCTTGAAGGCAGCACGCAGTGCCACCTCGGTCTTGCCGTAGCCGACATCGCCGATGAGCACGCGATCCATCGGCACCGGCTTTTCCATGTCGGACTTAATTTCGTCGATGGCCTGCAGTTGATCTTCGGTCTCGGTGAAGGGGAAGTTATCCTCCATCTCCTGCTGCCATGGCGTATCCGGCGCGAACGCGTGGCCCGGCGCGGCTTGGCGCTCGGCGTAGAGCTTGACCAGCTCTTCCGCAATCTCGCGGACGGCACCACGGGCCTTGCGCTTGGTGGACTTCCAGTCCGACCCGCCCATCTTCGACAGGGTGGGCTTTTCGCCGCCGACATAGCGCGACAGCAAATCCAAGCTCTCCATCGGCACGTAGAGCTGGTCCGAGGGACCTCCGCGCTTGCTCGGTGCGTACTCGAGCACCACGTACTCGCGGCGTGCCTGATCCTCGCCCGTGCCGATGGTGCGCTCAGTGAGCTTCACAAACCGACCAATGCCATGCGTGTCGTGCACGACATAGTCACCGGCCTTCAGCGCCAGCGGGTCCACCCGACCACGGCGCTTCGCCGGCTTGCGGCGCCCACCAAGCGCGCCTTCCGCGATGCGGTTACCTGTGATGTCCTGCTCGGTAATCAGAGTCAGCGCGCCACCGGGGATTCGCGGGAACACCAGGCCACCGTGCAAAACACCCTGGTAGACGGTAATTCTTCCGGACTCGGGATACTCCGGGCCCGCCGCCATGCGCGTCGCAATTCCGGCTTCCCTAAACTTTTCCGCTTGCCGACGCGCCCCCGCGGGCGTCGCCGCCACGTACGCCACTCGCTCCCCCGCGACCGTGGCATCGCGCAGCTGCTTCATCAGGTGACCAATTTCCTTTAAGTCGCCGCGTGGCGCGGGCCCAGGCTCAAAGGTCAGCGGCAGCACATCATCTTCGGTGACTCCCGCCTCCAACATGCCGGGCGGGGAAATATGCCACGAAGTGGGCATCGGGATAGAGGCCAAGCTGCGGTACGCGCTGGGCTCCAGCCCATCCGTGGCGATTGGCGCCGAGCCACCCATCGCAGCAGTTTCCCACGCTGCGGCCATAAACTCCTCGCCTGCACTGATAAGGTCCTGTGCGCGAGAGCGAATGCGCTCCGGCCCGCACATGAGCACATGAGTTTTCTCCGGCATGACCTCGGTGAGCATCTTCATCGGATGCTGACTAATCAGTGGAATCAGCGATTCCATGCCCTCCACCCACTGGCCGTCGCCGATGCGGGTGAGCATTTCTTGGACCTGACCCGAGCGCGTGGTGGCGAGTTTCTCCACGGCGGCCTTAACGTCGTCGTCGATAAGCAGTGCACGACACGGGAAGATATCCAGCTGGTCGACCTCTACCTCAGAGATCGTGCGCTGGTCAGCGACGGAAAAGGCGCGCAGGTCGGTGACCTCATCACCCCAGAGCTCGATACGTACCGGCAGCTCTTCGGTCGCAGGGAAAACATCGACGATGCCGCCACGCACGGCAAACTGGCCACGCCTGCCGACCATGTCCACATGCGAATAGCCGTGATGCACCAGCCGCTCAACCAGGTTCTCGCAGTCCCGGTCCAGTTGGACGTGAATGGGGGCGCTGGCTTCAGCCTCGAGGTCGTCCACAATCGGCTGCACCAACGAGCGCGCCGCCGCAATCAGAACGTCGACTTTGCCCCGGCGAACGTCGTAAAGCGCCTTACGACGCTGCGCCACGGTATCCACCGCTGGCGAAAGCTTCTCATGCGGGAGCGTCTCCCACGAGGGGAACATAGCTACACGGTCGCCGATCATCGACTTGACCTCGGCAGTCAGGTCCTCCGCCTCACGGCCGGTAGCCGTGATGACCAGCACCGGCACCTTCGTAGACATGGCGTAAATAAGGTGCGAACGCACCGCGTCCGCACCCGTGAGCGCCAGCTCGTCTTCGCCGATGCGCCCGAGCACGCCGACAAATTGAGGATCCGTGACAACGAGGCTTTCCAGCCCCGACAGCGGGTTCGGCAGAATGCTGGGTGTGGCTTTCGCCGAGGAAGACGCAGAAGTTGGCATAGCCCCAATATAACCATGCACCCCGGATCCACCCTGCGTGCTGGTTAGCCGTTCTCCGCCACCTGCATCGGGTCCGCTGCGGCACCTGCGCCGAACTTCGCGCCCTCAGCGGCCGCTGGCACATCAGCGGAGCCATGCAGAGTCGGAGAACCCTCCATGCCGGCCAGCCCGTTCCAACACAGGTTCACGATGTGCGCCGCCACTGTCTCCTTATCCGGACTGCGCTTCTCCATCCACCAGCGAGCGGTCTGCGAAACCATACCGACCATGCAGTTTCCGTAGAGCACCGACATGGCCGGGTCGAAGCCGGCGCGTTTGAAAGCCTCGGCGAGGATAGGCGTAACCGACTCAGTGGCATTATTCAGCAGCGTCTCATAGCCACCCGCCACGCCGGGGTCGCGAGAAATAATCGAGAATCCCTCCGGGTTTTCCTCCACATAAGTCAGCAGTGCCAACACCGCCTGTTCGATGCGGTAACGCGAGCGTCCCAGGGACAACGCTTCCCTAATCGTGGCCTCCAGGGTCTTCATCTCCTGGTCGACGACTGCCTGGTAGAGCCGCTCTTTGGTGCCGAAATGCTCGTAGACAACCGGCTTTGAGACCCCGGCTGCGGCAGCGATCTCCTCCATTGAGGCGGCATCAAGCCCCTTGGCGGCAAAGATTCCACGGCTGACTTCTGTCAGCTGAGCTTTGCGCTGTGGACCGGTCATACGTCGTCTCGGAGAATTGGAGGCCATGCTTTTAGATTAGTGGCTAAAGTCTTGCTATCGTATATCGCAGGCGCAAGCGAGTTGGCTGAGTCGAATCAGCCATGCAATTTTTCGCGTTTGCCCCATTCTCCCATGGTGTAATGGCAACACTCCGGTTTTTGGTACCGGCATTCTAGGTTCGAGTCCTGGTGGGAGAGCAAGCGGGGGGCCGGCCCCTTAATTAAGAAGTGACTTTTCGCCCCGCCGTGACCGTGATGCACCCTGACCGAGGAGTAGCAAGTTTCATGTCGAACGGTTCGGCCACCGCTGTGGTCATTCTCGCCGCGGGTCAAGGCACCCGAATGAAATCCGATACGCCGAAAATGCTGCACGCTATCGGCGGTCGTACCATGTTGGAGCACGCGCTCTATGCCGCCAAGGGCATTAATCCGGATGAGATTGCTGTTGTCGTTGGCCACCAGCGCGAAAAGGTAATCGACGCCATCGGGACTTGGGCTTCGGATACCGAGCACTCCAACGGTGTCGTCATTGCCCACCAGGACGAGCAAAACGGTACCGGCCACGCTGTTCAGTGCGCGCTGGAGCACCCCGAGCTGCAGAACTTCGATGGCACCATTCTGGTGACCACTTCCGATGTTCCGCTGCTGGATTCCGAAGCGCTCCAGGCACTGCTCGAAGAGCACAACCGCAAGCCACGCGCTGCCGTGACTGTGCTGACCTCCACTGCTGACAACCCGCACGGCTACGGCCGCATCGTTCGCAACGCCGACGGCGAAGTTCTGCGCATCGTGGAGGAAAAGGACGCCTCCGACGAGGAACGCGAGATCACCGAGGTCAACTCCGGTGTCTACGCATTTGATGCCGAGACCCTGGCAAACGCTCTCAAGCAGCTGGACACCAACAATGCCCAGGGCGAGCTCTACCTCACCGATGTCATCGGCATCGCCCGTGAGGCCGACCGCTCAGTACGCGGTCACCGCCTCGCCGACGCCACCGTCGTCGCCGGTGTCAATGACCGCGTCCAGCTGGCTACCCTTGGCCGTGAGCTCAACCGTCGCACCTGCGAGGCAGCTATGCGCGGGGGCGCCACTATCGTCGATCCGGACACCACGTGGATTGACGTTGAGGTGGAAATCGGCCGCGACGTCACGATTCTGCCGGGCACGCAGCTGCACGGCAAGACCGTGATTGGCGACGGGGCCACCGTGGGACCGGACACGACGCTGACCAACATGGTCGTCGGCAAGCGCGCCAGCGTCGTACGTACACACGGTTCCGATTCGGAGATCGGCGAGGATGCGACGGTCGGACCGTTCACCTACATTCGCCCGAACACCAAACTCGGTGTCGGCGCGAAGCTCGGCGGCTTCGTAGAAGCGAAGAACGCGCAGATTGGAAACGGTTCGAAGGTTCCGCACCTGACCTACGTCGGCGATGCGGAGATTGGCGAGCACTCCAACATTGGTGCCTCCAGCGTGTTCGTGAACTACGACGGCGTCAACAAGCACCGCACCGTTATCGGCTCGCATGTTCGCACCGGCTCCGACACCATGTTCATCGCTCCGGTGACCGTGGGTGATGGTGCGTACTCAGGTGCAGGTACTGTTATTAAGGACGACGTTCCTCCGGGAGCATTGGCGGTCAGTGGTGGCCGTCAGCGCAACATCGAGGGATGGGTCGAGCGGAAGCGTCCAGGTACCGCTGCTGCTGAGGCAGCGCAGGCGGCGCAGGTAGCTGACAACGCTGACAACAACAAGGAAGACCAGGAAGGCTAGACGGCAGATGACCGGCCAGTGGATCGATAACCAAAAGAACCTCATGCTCTTCTCCGGAAGGGCACACCCGGAATTGGGCGAGGCAGTTGCCAAGGAGCTCGGCACAGAGCTGACTCCGATGACCGCTCGTGATTTTGCCAACGGTGAAATCTTCGTGCGCTACGAGGAATCCGTCCGCGGTTCCGATGCCTTCGTACTGCAGGCGCACCCGGCACCGCTGAACAAGTGGCTCATCGAGCAGCTGATTATGATTGACGCGCTCAAGCGCGGTTCGGCCAAGCGCATCACCGCTATCCTGCCGTTCTTCCCATACGCCCGCCAAGACAAGAAGCACCGTGGCCGTGAGCCGATTTCCGCTCGCCTGGTCGCAGACCTGCTCAAGACCGCCGGCGCTGACCGCATCGTCTCCGTGGACCTCCACACCGACCAGATCCAGGGCTTCTTCGACGGCCCGGTCGATCACATGCACGCCATGCCGATTCTGTCGGAGTACATCAAGAAGAACTACTCCCTGGACAACCTGGTCGTGGTCTCCCCTGACGCCGGCCGTGTGAAGGTTTCCGAGAAGTGGGCCAACACCCTGGGCGACGCCCCGCTGGCCTTCATTCACAAGACCCGTTCCGTCGATGTCGCGAACCAGGTTGTCGCCAACCGCGTGGTCGGCGAGGTCTCCGGTAAGACCTGTCTGCTCATCGACGACATGATTGACACCGGCGGCACCATCGCCGGCGCTGTCAAGGTGCTGCGTGAGGCTGGCGCTGAGGATGTCATCATCGCTACCACGCACGGCGTCTTCTCTGACCCAGCTCGCGAGCGCCTGTCGAAGTGCGGTGCCCGCGAGGTCATCACCACCGATACCCTGCCGCAGTCCACCGAGGGCTGGGACAACCTGACCGTCCTGCCAATCGCACCACTGCTGGCTAAGACGATCCACGAGATCTTCGAAAACGGTTCCGTCACCACCCTCTTCGAGGGTCAGGCATAAGTTCTTTCCGCTTGCCGACGGGCATCCCGCCGCGACCAGCAACCTAGTTTTGCTGGTGGTGGCGGGGTTTGCTGTTTGACCTGTTAGTCCACTACAATTTCTCCGGTAAGTCTCGGCGAGGGCGGCCACAGTAGGTGGTTGCCGTTATCGACGCGACGCTCGCAGCCCAACTTTTGCGCCCACGGTGGCATGGATGCGGCACGTGCTCGACTCGACGACTCAATATCGAATCGTTTAGGAGTCCATTTTCATGGCAAAGCCCAACATCATCAAGATTGATGCTCGTAACCGCACCGAGTTCGGCAAGGGTGCCGCTCGCCGTGCCCGCGTTGCTGGCGACATCCCGGTTGTCATCTACGGCGCTGACCTGGATGCCCCGAAGCACATCCTCGTTGACACTCTGGATTTCCACGCTGTCATCCGTAACCACGGTGTCAACGCTGTTCTGGACGTCAACATCGAGGGTGAGTCCCAGCTGTCCATGGTCAAGGCTGTTGACCAGAACCCGCTGACCCTCGACATCGACCACGCTGACCTGCTCGCCATTCACCGTGACGAGAAGGTTGAGGTTGAGGTTCCGGTCGTTCCGACTGGCGAGCTCGCTCCGGGCGCCCTGCTCATGCAGGATGCCGAGACCATTCTGGTCAACGCACCGGTTCTGGCTATTCCGGAAGAGATCGAGGTCTCCGTCGAGGGTGCAGAGGTCGGCACCATGGTTCACGCCGGCGACGTTACCCTGCCGGAGGGCCTGGTCCTCACCGACGACGCTGACCTGCTCATCTTCAACATTGTCGAGCCGGAGGAAGAGCCGGCTGGTGACGTCGATGCCGATATCGAGGGCATGGGCGAGGCTGAGACCCCGGATGAGCCAGCTGAGGAATCCGCTGAGTAATTTCAGCGCTGAATAGCTCTAGCTGACTGAGCCAATACAGGCTTTCACGCTTAGCTAACAAAAAAGGGACGGACGCTCTTGTCCGTCCCTTTTTTGCACTCCCCAAAATCAAAACACCGTGCACAGTGTGCCAAGATTGAACTCATGAACGCCTCCACCACGCCTCTACTTGTCGTGGGCCTCGGCAACCCTGGGCCCAAATATGAACTCACCCGCCATAACGTCGGACATCTGGTGCTAGATGAACTAGCTAGCCGGACTTCTCCGATGCCGTCGTCGTTTAGCGTGCACAAGAAGTCCAACGCTGAGATTGTGCAGACTCGGTTTAAAACCTCCGATGGTGGCGAGCGACAGGTGATTCTGGCTAAACCCCGGACGTACATGAATCTGTCGGGTGGGCCGGTCGCGGCGCTGGCGAAGTTCTTCAACATCGCACCTACCGACGTCGTGGTGGTCCACGATGAGCTGGATCTGGACCCGGGCGTGGTCCGCCTCAAACGTGGCGGTGGCGAGAATGGCCACAATGGGCTGCGTTCGACCTCGAAGTCGTTGGGCACGAAGGACTACATGCGTGTGCGCATTGGCATTGGTCGTCCTCCGGGCCGCCAGGATCCAGCTGATTATGTGCTGCGCAACTTCAATGCCAAGGAGCGCGAGGAACTCGCTTTCACCCTGCCCACCGCGGCGGAGGCAGTGGAGCTAATCGCCAGCCACGGGCTGGAAATTGCTCAGAACCAGGTGCACGGGCGGTAGCAGATAGAGGCAAATGGCAGCAACGAGCCCCCCTTCCCTCCCAACTTTCACTGGGATGAGAAAAGGGGGCTATTTTCGCGTTCCCGGGAGCTTCAGTCTTTACAGCTCGTCGGTGTTCGTGCTGCTCGGCGTTTTCGTCGGCGGTTTCGCTCTGTCCACCGAGCGCCTGGCGGTGGGATTCGGGAAGCTGCGGCAGGGCGCCCGTGAGGGCATCAACCAGGTGATGAGGATCAGGCGCCCGGGGAGCTCCCCGTCCGGCACGCCCACAACTCGGCGTAGCGACCGCCCTTCGCCAGCAATTCATCGTGCGTACCCCGTTCTGCGACCGTCCCGTCCTCCGAAAGCACGACGATGAGGTCGGCATCGCGGACGGTGCGCAGGCGATGGGCGACGACGATCACGGTGTGATCGCCGCGCAACGCCTCCATCGTGCCGACGATCGCCCGCTCAGTGGCCGCATCCAGCGAGGACGTCGGCTCGTCGAGAAGCACCACCGGGGAATCCTTCAAAAGCGCCCGGGCGATGGCGAGGCGCTGCCGCTCGCCTCCCGACAGCAGCGTCCCCTCCTCCCCCACCGGGGTATCCCACCCGGAAGGCAGCAGCTCCACGATGCGGTCCACCCCGGAACGCCGGGCGGCCTCGCGCAAGCGGTCCCCGTCACCAGGCCCGGAACCGAATTCGGGGTCGGCGAAGACCACGTTGTCCCGCACGGACGCGTCGAAAAGGAACGTCTCCTGGAACACCGGGGTCACCAGCGAGTTCACGCCGTCGGTGCCGATCCGAGGCAAGGGCACCCCGCCGATGAGGATCTCCCCCGAGTCCGGATCATGAAAACGCGACAGCAGCCGCATGACCGTCGTCTTGCCCGCCCCCGACGGTCCCACTACGGCAACCAGCGCTCCCTGAGGTGCACGGAAGCTGACGCCGTCGAGAACCTTCTTATCCCCGTACCCGAAGCTCACGCCGCGGAACTCCACGTCATGCCCGTCGGGCGGCTCCGGTGCGGCAGGTTCGGGAAGGGCGGGGATTGCCCGCAGGTCACGCAACGCAGCCAACGTGTTGCGGCCCGCACCGAAACCGCCGGACAACGCTCCCGCCGTGGTGATCGGTCCGGTGAACTGGACGACCACGATGAGCATTGGCGCCAAATGCGCCGGCGTCATCCCGCCCGTCGCGGCGACTGCCACAGCGACGATTACCGCCGCCGTGAACACCGCATGGACGACCGAACTCAACCGTCCGATGGCCGCCCCCTGCGTCGACGTCGCCTTCGCGAACGCATCGTGTTGGGCCCGGATCGCCTCATCCACCATCGCGTCCGCCGCCGAACCGTCGCTCGCGGCGCGAATCGCCTGCTGGCAACGGGTGAACTCGATCAGCCTGCCGGAGACGGCAGCGACGGCGTCAGCATGCGCTTCGTCCGACTCCCCGCCGACCCGGCCAATGGCCCGGTAGGCGAAGAAGATCACCGGCGCCGACGCGACGAGAACCAAACCGACGCGCCAATCCACCGCCAGAATTCCGAAGGCGATGACGGTCGGCGCAACCACCGCGGCGATGACGGGCCGCAGGATCACGTGCGGCACGGACGCCGCAAACGCGATACCCGACGACGCCATCTCCGAAAAGCGGCCGGCCGTGGACTTGGTGACGTACCCGAGTGGCAACGTCAGCACGCGTTCGCCCAGGGAACGCAGCAGGGACGACAGCACCGCTGCGGAATTCGCCCTGCCGACCGTCCCCGCGGCGAGAGACAGCACCGCATGGGCGGCCGCGAGGCCGGCGATGACGCCGGTGAAACGCCACGCCGTCGCATCATCTCCCTCGGCCAGAGCCGACAGCAGCGGCAGCAGCGCGACGAACGCTGCGCCCTGGGCCAGCGCGGCAAGCGCGGCCAACGCAATGAGCCACGCCAGCGTCATTCTCGAACGCCGATCCGTCATCGACCACAAGTCCCGAATCATCGGTTCCCCGCCTTTTCATCGTCTGATTCAGTGCCCCGCGGGGCGGATGGTTCGTCGTCGAGCGCGAACGCGCGCCACAAATCCCGGTAGCGGCCACCGCGCGCAAGCAACTCGTCGTGGGTACCCGCCTCCGCGACCGCTCCCCCATCGAGAACGAGGATGCGGTCGGCGTTGCGGATCGTGCTCAACCTGTGCGCGATCACAATCACCGTCCGCGAACGGGCCAAACGCTCGATTGCGGACTGGATGAGGGCCTCGGAAGCCGGATCCGCGTAAGCGGTTGCCTCGTCGAAGATGAGCACCGGCGCGTCCGTGACGATCGACCTCGCGATGGCCACGCGCTGCGCCTCACCACCGGAAAAGGTCACGTCGACGTTGACCACCGAATCCAGACGCTTCGGCAGCGCCGCGATGACCGCATCGAGGTTCGCGAGCTTCGCGGCCGCCATGATTTCGCCGTCGGTGGCGTCTCTCCTGGCCAGCCGGATGTTCTCCCGCAACGGCAGCGTGAGCAACTGCGGATCTTGGAACACCACCGACACCGAGCGGTGCACGTCGCGCACGGCAATGTCGCGAAGATCGGCGCCGCCCAGCAGCACCGAGCCTTCAACGGGGTCGTGGAAACGCGCCAACAGCCGGGCGACGGTGGACTTTCCGGAACCGGAGGACCCCACCAGCGCAGTGAGGGTCCCCGGTTCGAACGTCGCGGACATCCCGTCGAGGACCCGCGGCCCATCGCCGTAGGAGAAGACCAGGTTCCGGACCTCGAGCGCGCCTCCGCGCACGGGCACCGGATCGGCGGGCTCGGCGATCGGCGGCGTGCCCAGCACCTCCGCGATGGACTTCAGGGCGGCAATCCCCGCGATGATGGGTTCGGAGTTCATGGCTACCCGCACGATCGCTGCGGAGAGTCCAAGGCCGAGAACCAGCCCGGCGACGAGACCTTCCGGTGTGCCGCCCGCGGCGTCCCTCAGAGCGAGGCCGGCGCCGCACACCACTGCGAGGACCGTGATCGGAGACGTCACCACGTCGATGAGCCCAAGATAGATGTTCGACTGCCGGGACCAGGCGGACCACGCGCGGACGAACGACGACGCCGCGGCATCGTAGCGGCCCGAGCCCTGGTTGGCGCGTCCGAAGGACTTCATCACCGGGATGCCGCGCACCAACTCGATGACCGCGGCCGTCACTCCTTCGGAGGCTCGCTCGTAGTCGCGCTGAAGGCCGGCGCCACGCGACATCATTACGCCCATCAGGGCGAAGGTGACCAGCACCGGGACGACCGCCACCGCCGCGATCCGCCAATCCACCGCGACGAGCGCGATGAGGGAAAGCAGGGGAACCAGCACCGCCACCACGGTCTCACCGACGGTGTGGCCCATGAGCTGGTGGACAGCCGCGACGTCCTTCTCAACCGACCCGATGATTCCCGACGAGCGCCGGGCGTCCAGCCAGCCCAGCGGCAACTTCCGGATTTGGGCGACCAGCCGGCGCCGGAGGTGGAGCTGCAGGTCGTTATCCGCCCGGTGCGAGAGCATGCCGGCGGCGCCGTCCGCGGCCATGCGCACCGTTGCGGCGACGACGATGACAGCCACGGCCAACCACGTCCGATGCTCCGGGGCCTCCGGGTACGTCATCGCGATGTCGATGATGCCGACCAGCGAAGCGACGGTAGCCACCGACGACAGGACGGATAACGCGACCACCGCACGCATCCGAGTCCGGATCGGGGCGAGCAGCGACCACGGGCCTACGGTCCCGTCCACAGCGCTCACTTGCCCGCCTCCCCGATCGCGCTTTTCTTCGTGAGAGTGCAGAAGTACACCATGCCGGCGTGTGAGGCTCCGCCCAGCTTCAGCCCGTTGGCTTCGGCGAGGTCCTCGAGCTCGCTGCCCCGGAACACCCGGTGGCCCATCTTCGCCATGACGGCCATGTCGACCCGCTCGTTCACGTCGGGATCCTCGGCGAACGTCTGCACGTAAGCGATGCCGCCGTCGGCGAGCAGCCCGGCAACCCTGCCGAGTGCGGCACCCGCATCCTTCATTTGGTGGAGCGCGCCGCACACCCAGATTTCATCGGTCCTGCCGGGCTCTCCCGCGAGTGGCGCGAGGACGTCGGCGACGTGGAATTCCGTCCGGGCCCCGAGCCCTTCGACGGCGGCGGCGTCCATCGGTTCACGCGCATAGCGGCTGAGGAACCTCGGCTGGACCTTGTCCTCGTAGGCCGCAAGGAGTCTGCGGTTGTTCTGGACGATCTGGGCAATCGACTTCATCTGGTTCTGTCTCCGGGGTGTGTGGGCCGCGTCCGCGCGGCCGTTTCGGGTTAGGTGCTCGGGTTCGCGGGCCGTCGTCGGCGGCGATGCCCCCGTGGACGTGCCCGTCATGCAGACTCCCCCGGCCTCGTTTTCACGGCGATGCCCCACGCCGCGAGCACGGCGATGCCTAAGAACCAGGCCGCGCAGACCACCAGACCCGCAGCCCCGGTGCCGTTGACGGCCTCGCCGGCCGCGGATACGGGGGTGTGCCCGGCGATTCCGCGCAGGAGGGGACGGAAGTGGTCGGCAGGCATGAGCACCGTGTTGACGAACATCGCAACGATGATTAACGGGATGAGGGCCACAGAACCCTGGGGGCTGGTGATGGAGAACGCGATGTACGTGCCGGTGCATGCGGCCGCCGCGGCAACCATCGCGCCGGTCACCGCGATCCTCCACCACCAGGACACCTCCGGGGGGTCGTCGGAAAGCAAGGCGGCCACCGCCGCGACGACGGCCGTCATCGCCATGATCCGGATGAACTCGGCAATGATCCGTGCGGCCGGCACGGCCGCGTACGGTGACGGCATGGTGATTAACCGCTCGTGGAAGCCATTGCTGCGTTCAACGAACACGGTGGACGATCCCGTGATGGCCAGGATGAACGCCCACGCCGTCACGACCAGGATGACCGCGTTCCGGAGTTCGAACTCTCCGGTGAGCTGCCTGACCAGGCCACCGAACATGCAGTTGACGATGAACAGGTACACGAGCGGAGCAATGAACGTCATGAACCAGAAGTCGGGGCGCCGCAGCCAAATGTGGGCGATGCGCCGCAGATGCACGAAGATGGGGCCGATCATGATTCGCTCCTCGAGGTGAACCGGCGGATGAACAGGACGATTCCGGCGACCGCCGCGACACCGAGCCACAGGGCGGCCTCTTCCCCGGCGCGATCCGGGAAGGCGTCCGGGGACGCCGCCCTAATCACCTCGATCACCGGCGAAAAAGGCATGTGGCGCACGACGTCGCGAAGGGAGCCGTCCAAAGCGGTCGCCGGAATGAACGCGGTGGAGAACATGAGCAGCAGCATTTCCAGCGCCTGAATCGATGAGGCCGTCGACACCGGGGCGGGCACCATCAGGATCACCCCGTCCGTGACCAGGGACAGGACCGCCGCGGCGAGCAGCGACCACAGGACAGTCCACGCGACGTCACCGATAGCCATGTCGAGGCCGCAGGACCACGCGACGACCAGCAGCGCCGCGATCGACGCGGACATCCGCAGCACATCGGTGGCGAGCCTGCCGGCGACATAGCCGCCTGTGGCCCCGGGCAACACGCGCACGCGGTCAACGAGCCCGGACTCGACGTCCTGTCCCACTGCCATCGCCGACGCCGCGGCGGTGAACATCGCCGCCTGGAACAGGCAGCCGCCGAGCACGAAACGCAGGTACCCGAAGCCGGATTGCCCCGCCGAGTACCCAAACACCGCGTACAGGCACAGCAGGAAGAGCGGCGGAACTACGAACATGGAGATCAGCGACGCGGTGTTGCGTCGCAACAGCAGCAGATCCCGGCGGAGAAACGCCGCGACCGACGTCGCACTCATCGCGCCGCACCCCCTGCGTTCATCGATATGAACACCTCGTTGAGGGTGGGCGGCGACACGCTCAGCGAATCCGGCGACGCTTCCGAGGCCTCCATCGCCTGCGCCACCGCCTCGAGGACCCGCGGTCCGGGGTCGACGTCGAGGGACACCGACTTCCCCGCGACGCGGGCGCCGTCCAGGCACGTTCCCCCGAGGCAGCGGGCGAACGCCTCCGCCTCGGCGGCGGTGGCAAAGGACACGCGGAGCACGTGCGACCCGAAGTCGCGGCGCAATTCCTCCGGCGTTCCGCTGGCGACGATGCGGCGATCCTTGAGCAGATGGACGTGGTCTGCCAGCGCCTCCGCCTCTTCCAGGTACTGGGTGGTCAGCACCAGGGTCATTCCGTCGTCCCGCAGTTGCCGGATGAAGCCCCACAGCTCTTCGCGGCTGACCGGGTCCAGCCCCGTCGTGGGTTCGTCGAGGAACAGCAGCCTGGGCACGACGCACAGCGACACGGCGATGTCGAGGCGGCGCCGCATGCCACCCGAATAGGCCGACGCCAACGTCGAGGCACTGTCCGCGAGCGAGAATTGCGCGAGCAGTTCCGTCGCGCGGGCGGCCGCGGCGGCGCGGTCGAGTCCGCGCAGCCGCCCGAAGAACTCCAGGTTCTCCCGGCCGGTGAGGTTCTCGTCGATCGCCGCGAATTGGCCGGTGGTGGCAATGTCAGCGCGCACGCCCGCCGGGTCCTCTTTCACATCGCGCGAGAAGATGCTCACCTCGCCGGAGTCGGCGGTGATGAGCGTCGACAGGATTCGGATGAGGGTGGTCTTGCCTGCACCGTTGTGGCCGAGGAACGACACGATCGCCCCGGTGGGCACGGTGAAACTCACGCCGTCGAGCACATGCTTGCGCATCCGGGCACCGCGCTTTCCCTTGCGGCCGCCGTCCGGCGGGGCACCTGCCCCGCCTTCGGGCGGGGTGCCCGCTTTGCCCGCAATCGGGTAGCTCTTCGTGAGGTCGCGGACGACAATCGCCGCACCTCGTTCAGCTTGATCCGTCATCGTTTCCCCTTTCCTTTGGTATCGCAGTGGGCCGCTGTCGGCAGCGGCCCCGTGGTCGGGTTGTCATGCGGCACCTCGATATGGATGCCCGCATCGCGGGCGAAGGCGAGGACCGGTTCGAGGAGCCGGGGGTGGCCGACGAGATCCCGGCACCCCGGCGCGACCGGCTTCCCCGCGACCGCCACAACGGTGGCGGCAGCAATCGCCGCGGTCATTTTGTAGGAACCCGGGCCGGTCGCCCGGACGACGGTCGTCTCGGCCGGTGCCTGGTCACGGCCTCGAACCACCTCGGGGGATCGGCGACCACCTCGGAAACCGGCAGCAACACCTGGTCGTAACCACGAAAAAGGGCGTAGACGTGGAAGCCGATCAGCGAAAGGTTGTGGGTCAAAGGTAGCCACGTGAGCATCTTGTTCTCGTACCGGTGTGCGTGGCGTGGGATCGTCGCGTGCAGACCGTTCAGCACGGACTCGTTGGTTACGATGACGCCCTTTGGCGATCCCGTGGAGCCGGACGAAAACTGGATAAGGGCTTCGCCGGCCGTCCCACCTCGCACCGGGAACGCGGGGACCGCCCCGGAGCCATCCCCGGAATCCACGTCCCCCGCCTGAGAGAAGTCCGATTCAGCATCACCCGGCATCGCCGCACCCGGTTCCGCGGCAGCGTCATTGACGATGGACACGTCGAGCAGCCGGTCCTCGCCCACGACCACGGCACCGTTTGCGCCGGTGAGCAGCGTGTGACTGCGTTCGTCGACCAGGATCGGGGCCCCGGGCATCATGTCCGAGAGCGTCCGCACCCTGTCGACGTCAACCGGGCCCGCCACCGCCTCCGCATGGACCCGGCCATACGGGACGAAGACGTCCCGCCGATTCTCGACGAAGGTGATCCCCTTTTTCGTCTCATCGGCCTTGTCCCGAAGCACGTCGCTGATGGTCCGGATCGTGTTCATTGGTACCTCTTTCGGTTGTCGGCGCCATGCCGGTGCCGGGCGGACCGGGCCGCATGGCGTGACCCGGCGGATGTGTCTGAAGGGTGGAAAGGGTGAAGAAACTGGGTGGGGCGCGTCTCCGCACAAGCTCGGAAACGCTCGCGGGCCCGGGACCCGCCGGTTCCGGGTGCCCGTCAAGTCACTGCGGACACCAGGGCGGCGACGAAGGCCGCGGCGGACGCTGCGGCCACGAACCCGTCACGCACTCGCCAGGGGTAATCGGTGCGGAAGGTGCGCCGCGGATGGCGGCCGAAGTTGCGCATCGCCAGGGTCAGGGACAGCTTTTCGGCGCAGCGCACGGCGCTGACGAACAGGGGAAAGGCGATGCGCGCGGGCGTCGTCGCGCGGATGAAGCCGGAGCGGAAAGACTGCCCCGGTCGCATCGAGCGCAATCTAATCGCCCATGTCAGATGGGGGATTTCGCTGCGCAGGAACGCCGCGATGCTCACCCCGGAAATCGCTATGGTGCACCATGTGTAGGGCACCCGGAGGCGTTGCACCATGGCGTCGAAAAGCTCCTCGACGCGCATGCACGCGGAGACCAGGACCGTCCCCGCGAACACGGCCGTCAGCAGCAGTCCGTGATGGATGCCGTGGCGGACGGCCTCCGCCGCATCCCCACCTCCGTAGAACTCGGAGCGCCACCCGAGCAGGCCGAAGAACACCCCGATTAACAGGACGAGAAGGACCTTCCCCGCCGTCGCCCGAACGTCGCGTTCCGCGATCGCAGCGAGTGCGAGGAACGCGACCCCCGTCAGGGCGAGAACGGCGTCTCCGCCGGAGAGCAGCCCGGCGACGAGGACGAGCATCACCGCCGCGACAATCGTGATGGCGTTCAACCCCGCGCGCCTTCGAGCGGCGGATCCACTGGTCCAGGGGCTTTCGTCCAAGGACGTCCGTGCGCCGGCCGCGGGCAGTGCACGATCCCGCCGGGACGACTCCGGGGAAGCCGGCACGTCGGCTGCGGGACCGGACCAGGCGACCTTCCCTTCGGCGACGATGCTCGCCCGATCCGCCCACGTTCGCGCAGCACGGCGGTCGTGGCACGTGAACACAACGGTTCCGCCGGCCCCGGCGTATTCCGCTAGGGCATCCAGTACGATGCGCGAGCTCGGCGAATCCAGGTGCGCCAACGGCTCGTCGAGAAGCAGCAAACGGCGATTGGCCGCCACCGCCAGGAAGATGCCCAACCGTCTTTTCTGTCCGCCCGACAGGACGAACGGCGAGACGGGGTCAAGTGCCCGGGGGCACAGGGCTTCCCGCAGTTTCCGCAGCTCATCGGCGCCGAGTGGTCCGTGCGGGTCCGTGCCGGCCAGCGCGGAGTCGATTTGCGCGGCGACGGTCGCGCGGGTGAACTGGTGCTCGGGGTTCTGGAACGCCAACGACGCGAAGGCGTCGGGCACGCGCCGGGCGGACGCGCCGTCAATCCGGAGGTCCGCTCCCGCCGTCATCTGGCCCGACAGCACCGCCAGCAAGGTGGACTTACCGGCTCCGTTGGCACCGACTAGGGCATGAATCTCGCCCCGTTCCAGTGTCAGATCGGCCCCGTTCAGGATCCTCTCCCCGCCTCGGGCCACGTGGGTTCCGGTCAAGGCCAGCAGTGGAACGGCATCCGCCTCCGATTCCGGATCGGGACGGTCCGGCGCCCCCGTGCCCGGCGTACTGGCGTCCGGCGTTCCGGCGGTCGCGGCCGTCGTCGCAATGCCCTTCACCGCGATGCCATCCGGCGCTCCGTGGGCGGCGACGCTCCCGTCCGCATCGAGGACCGTCACCGTGTCGACCCACCCGTCGAACGGGCGGAGGTCGTGCTCGATGAGCAGGATAACGCGCCCCGGGGCCCGCAAATCACGGATGGCGGCGAACAGCGACCGGCGACCGTCCTCGTCGACGTGGGCCGCGGGCTCGTCGAAGATCATGACCTCCGGCGCCCTGGCCACCGCACCGGCGATGGCCATCCGCTGGCGTTGCCCGCCCGACAAAGCCCACGGATCCTTCTCCGCGAGCTCTGACAGCCCGACCTCCGATAGAGCCTCGGCTGATCGCTTGGCGACGATACCGGCTTCCACGAGGGAAAACTCGAGGGCCATGGCCACGTCATCGACGACTCGGAGCGTGAGCACCTGCGTCGCCGGGTCTTGCCCGACGAAGGTGACCCGGTCCCCGTCCACGGGGCGTTCGGTGCCGTCGGCATCGATGATGTGCACGAATCCGGCATGGTCGATGGGGATGTGCGAGGGGATCAGTCCAGCGATGAGGTGGGCCAGGCTCGTCTTTCCGCATCCCACGGGCCCCGTGATGGCGTTGATCGTGCCGAAATCGAAGGAGAGATCCACCATGTCGGGTGCCCATCGCCCATCGGCGTGCCGCACACCTGCACCACTAACCCGTAACCGGGCCGGGGCCGTCCCGCGTGTCGCACCGGCGCACGCGGGTGCTCCGCCGGTCACCGGGTGACCCCGCGGCTGCGAAGCCCCTTTGCGACGGCAAAGCCCAGGACCAAAAACACCAAGCTCGATGCCAAGGCTACGGCGAAGCTGATCAGGGTCATGGGCGTGGTCGGCGAGTCGACGCCGACTGCGCGCGGGGCCATCGTTCCCATCAGCGCGGAGAACAACATCGCCGAGGCCACGAACTGGGGACGCGTCCACCGCCGGTACAGGGTGACCATGAACGGAAGCTCGATGAGCAATCCTTCCATAATCAGCGCCCCGATTGCGGCGACGCCGAACGGGGTGGTCGCCGCGGACACGACGCCCATGGCAAGGCACGCGATGAGGCTCGCGCCAAGCTTGCGGACGACGATGAGGGGAACAACGCACTGCAGGAACCACAACCCGAGCGTCGCCGCGACGAGATAAATGTGGGCGATGCCGGCAAACACCTGCAGGTAGGTCAGGGGCACGATGATGAGAGACCCCGCAACGCCGATCGCGGCGGCGACGAGCATGTCGCGGGTGGATGGTCGGCCACCCGCTGCGACCGGTGCGACGTGCACCAACCGCCCGTCATCCGTCTGCGACGCCACCGCGTCCCCGGCTCCCCCTCCGGAGAGGGGTTCTCCGGTCGATCCACGTTTTCCGTTCATCGTCGCCGCCTCGCTTCCGTTGCCGATTCCCGATCGGGAACACCACCTGAAACAGTATTAGGTTAGGCAATGCTTATCGCCTTACGCCAGGCTCAATTTACTGAAATTACCCCCGCCCCCCCCGAACGAAAAACCGCCTTCCCAGCGTGCTCACAGAGATTCGCCCCGTACTCGAGCGCGTCTTTGCAGGCGAGATTCTCTCCCGCACGCTGGTGCTGGACTCGCTCATCCACTACGAAGGTCCGACAAAACTGGCCGCCGCAGGTCGAGGCCGGGTCCTGAAGTGGATACGCAACCGCGCCAAGAAGGCCCCTGCTGCCCTGGTTGACGCATTTTTCGCCGCCCTTGCCGAGCGAACTGTCACGGTACCCGGCACTGCGGCAGCAGAATTGGTCATTTCCCAGCTGGCGGCGAACATCAAAGCGCTTCAAGCACAGCGCGACACGATCGCCGGGCAAGTCGAGGAGATGCTCGAATCGTTCCCTCTTGCCCAGGTCTTGATGTCGATGCCCGGCGTAGGCATCAAGACTGCCTCTAACATCGTGTTGTCCATCGGCGATTGCCAGGACTTCGCCGATGCCGCGCACTTGGCCGCTTACGCCGGCATCGCGCCGACCACCCGGCAGTCGGGTACGTCGGTCCGCGGCGAGTTTCCCACCAGGGCCGGCAATAAACAGTTGAAAAACGCGATGTTTCGATCGGCGTGGATCGCGTCGAACTGCCATCCCGCATCGCGCGACTACTACCTGCGTAAACGGGGTGAAGGACAGAAGCACAATGCCGCGGTGATGTGGCTTGCCCGGAGCTGCTGCAATGTCATCTGTGCTCTGTTGACTCGGTGTGAGTTCTTCCGAGAAATCCCTGCTAGAAACATCGCCACGGCTGCGTAGGCCGCTGCGTTGATCACCGCCGGCCCGCATGATGCGGACCGGCGATCAGTGATGGCTACAACACCCCCATGCGATGTACGTGAAAGTCCCGCCTGACTGTTGACAATCCACATAGGGACCCCCACGCGGATCGGGACCGAGTGGCGGCCGTCCCCTAGACGCCGAACAGGGCCACTTCCGCCGAGCCGTATTCGACGATCCCGAAATCACTTTCCCGGATCTTCATCCCCCCGCCGGTGCTCGATGTCGCCGGAGGCCCGGAACTGGAGGCCGAAAACCAGATCCTCGTCGCCCAGTTCCGGCAGGTTCACAATCCTCACCAACTCGAACGGCTCATACGCGGAATCCAGGTCGTCGTCGATGGACAGGAAAATCTCTCCGCCCCCGTCCGGCACGTCGACGAGCGCCTCGAAGCCCTCCCCATCGCCTCAACCCCCGTGGTTTTGGAGGGGGGGGAAGAGGGCGTTCGAGGGCTCAGCAGCTCAAGCTCAGGTCCGCCGCCTTAGAGCTCGTCGATGTGCTTGCGCTTCGGGTAGACCCGCGGACGAGCGCCTGCGATCTCCTCAGCAATGCGGATGACCTGGTTGGAGTAACCGAACTCGTTGTCGTACCAGACGTAGAGCACCAGGTGCTTACCGTTGGCGATGGTAGCCAGACCATCGACGATGCCAGCATGGGTGGAGCCGACGAAGTCGGTGGAAACCACTTCCGGGGAGTGGATGTAGTCAATCTGCTGGCGCAGAACGGACTTGAGGGAAACCTCACGCAGGTAGTTGTTGACTTCGTCGCGGTCGACCTCAGTGTCGAGGGTCAGGTTCAGCACCGCCATGGAAACGTCCGGGGTGGGAACGCGGATGGCGTTACCGGTCAGCTTGCCCTCGAACTCCGGCAGAGCCTTGGCGACGGCCTTTGCGGCACCAGTCTCAGTGAGAACCATGTTCAGGGTGGCTGCGCGACCACGGCGGGAACCCTTGTGGAAGTTGTCAATCAGGTTCTGGTCATTGGTGAAGGAGTGGACGGTCTCGACGTGACCGAACTCGACACCCCACTTGTCATTGACGACCTTCAGCACCGGGGTGATGCCGTTGGTAGTACACGAAGCTGCCGACAAAATGTTGTCAGATTCCTCGATGATGTTGTGGTTGATTCCGTAGACGATGTTCTTCACATCGCCCTTGCCCGGCGCGGTAAGCAGAACCTTGGAAACACCCTTGGACTGAAGGTGCTGTGACAGTCCCTCGCGGTCACGCCAACGACCGGTGTTGTCGATGACAATCGCATCGTTAATGTCGTAGGCGGTGTAGTCAACAGTTGCCGGGTCATTGGAGTAAATGACCTGAATCGGGGTGCCATTTGCCCAAATAATGTTGTTTTCGCGGTCAACCGAGATGGTGCCGTCGAATGCACCGTGGACGGAGTCACGGCGCAGCAGCGAAGCACGCTTGACAATGTCGTCCTCACCATTCTGGCGAACCACAATAGCGCGCAGGCGCGGGCCGTTGAACAGTGCCTCACGAGCCAGCAGAATGCGAGCCAGCAGACGGCCGATGCGGCCGAAACCGTAGAGGACAATGTCGGTCTTCGGGGTCTGTGTCCCGGCACCGATGACGTCGGCAAGCTCACGCTCGAGGAATGCGCGCAGATCGCCGCCTTCCTCTTCGAAGCTGGTAGCCAGGGCGCCCAGGTCAATGGAGGCGGTGCCGAGATCCATCTTCACCAGTTCCTGCAGAATCGGCAGGGTCTGACTCAGGGGCAGCTCCTGCGAGGTGATGCGACGGGCGTAGCGGTGCGACTTAATGATGCCGGTCTCGGTAACGTTTTCCAGTCGGCGGCCGAAGATTGAAGTCACGACATCATTGTTGCGGCGCAGTTGTCCCAGGAGGGGGATCATCTGCTCTGCAAGGCTGATGCGCTCATTCCAGTCATTGCGCTTGATGGGGGCCGAATCCGACATAAATCCTCCTGGCTTAAATGAGTATGAGTTCCCCCTCAAAATACCCCGCACACGCTATTCACCGGCTATCGCCCTCAACTGGGTACCCCGTATTGTGGCCCAGCTTTCACCCAATCGGGGGAGACACCGGGAGACACCTCAAGGAAGAAAATTGAACCCTACTTACCCGTTAGAATAAGAGCCATGACGGAACCCCTGGATATCCAGCAGCAATCTCCCGCCCAGCCGCCATACCGCCTTGTAGTCACGGATATGGACGGGACTCTACTAAATGAAGACAAGGAAATCCCGGAGTCCTTTTGGCCGGTAGTCACGGAGCTGCTCGACCGCGGTGTCCACTTCGCTCCCGCGTCGGGCCGCCAGTACGCAACTCTGGCCGACCAGTTCGCCCCCATTGCACACCGCATCCCAATCATTGCGGAAAACGGCAACTATGTCGCGGATGCGGGCGAGGTGGTTTCGGTTACCAGTATCGACCACGACATCGTCACTCAGTTGGTACACGCGATCCGCCAGTTCAACGACAACCGTGTGGCGGCGGGCCGTACTCCCCTGTCGGTTATTATCTGCGGCGCTGCCAGCGCATACGTGGAGTTTTTCCCGCCGCATTTCAATATTCCGGAGGAAGTTCAGCAGCTGCAGTTCAACGAGGCCGCCAAGTACTACCTGAAGCTGCAGAAGGTCGATGATGTCATCGCCGCTGCCGCCGAGGACGGCATCGTCAAAATTGCCGCCTTTGATCCTTACTCCGTCGAAGAGGAATCGGCCGATTACCTGCGTTCCCAAAGCTCGCACTTGCGCGCGGTAGTCTCCGGTGCCCACTGGGTCGACCTCATCGATGCCAACACCAACAAGGGCACGGCACTCGCCGCCCTGCAGGAGGCCCTAGGTGTCTCTCCTGCCGAAACTGTCTGCTTCGTTGACTACCTGAATGATCTCGAGCTCATCGACCACGCAGGCCGTTCGTTTGCCATGTCCAACGGTCACCCGGAAATCAAACGCCGCGCCACCGACATCGCACCGTCGAACGCGGAGGAAGGCGTCATCACGACGCTGCGCGAGCTGTTCAACCTCTAACTGCAATTGACCCCTTACCCCACTGGAGCGGTAAGTTAGAAAGGTTGAACCCGATTCCCTTATTCCGATTTTCTTTTTAAGGAAAGCGTAGTTTCCCTGTGACCACTCTCGCCGAAGAAGCCGCACGCCGCCGCACATTCGCCGTCATCGCACACCCGGATGCCGGTAAGTCCACGCTCACCGAGGCGCTGGCGCTGCATGCTCATGTCATTAACGAAGCCGGTGCTGTCCACGGCAAGGCCGGCCGTAAGTCGACTGTGTCCGACTGGATGGACATGGAGAAGGATCGCGGCATCTCGATTGCCTCTTCCGCGCTGCAGTTCGAGTACCAGCCAGAGGGGCACGACGGCGAGCCGTACATGATCAATCTCGTCGATACGCCTGGTCACGCTGACTTCTCCGAGGACACCTACCGTGTGCTCACCGCTGTCGACGCCGCTGTCATGCTTGTCGACGGTGCCAAGGGTCTCGAGCCTCAGACGTTGAAACTGTTCCGGGTTTGTAAGTCCAACGGAATTCCCATCGTCACCGTCATCAACAAGTGGGACCGCCCGGGTAAGGCTCCCCTGGAGTTGATGGATGAGATTGTCGCGGAGATTGGTCTGCAACCGACTCCGCTGTACTGGCCAGTTGGTGAGGCCGGCGACTTCCGCGGCCTGTTGGAGCGTGGTGAGGACGGCCAGGCCAAGCAGTTCATTGGCTTCGAGCGCACTGCCGGTGGCGCCACTATCGCCGCTGAGCGTCACCTCACCCCAGATGAGGCCTCCGCAGAGCAGGGCGACGCCTGGGAGACGGCAGCCGAGGAGTCCGAGCTACTTTCCGCCGATAGCGCTGACCACGACCAGGAGATGTACCTCGCTGGCGACACCTCTCCGGTGATTTTCGCCTCCGCCATGCTGAACTGGGGTGTCCACCAGATCCTGGACACTCTCTGCGAGCTGGCTCCGGCACCTGGTGCCCGCGAGTCCGACCCGGCTGCCGTTGCCGCTGCAGCGGCTGGCGGCCAGGGGGCTATCGTCGAAAAGCGCGAACCGACGGATGATTTTTCGGGCGTCGTGTTCAAGGTGCAGGCGGGTATGGATACGCACCACCGCGACAAGCTGGCCTTCATGCGCGTTGTCTCTGGCGAGTTTGACCGCGGCATGCAGGTCACGCATGCGCAGTCGGGACGTACTTTCTCCACAAAGTATGCTTTGACCGTTTTCGGCCGGACACGTTCGACTGTGGAGACGGCTTACCCGGGCGACATTGTCGGCCTGGTCAATGCGGGTTCACTGGCGCCGGGTGACACGATCTACGAGGGCCGCAAGGTTCAATTCAAGCCGATGCCGCAGTTCGCGCCCGAGCACTTCCGCACTCTGCGCGCCAAGAGCCTGGGCAAGTACAAGCAGTTCCGCAAAGCTGTCGATCAGCTCGATGCCGAGGGCGTGGTGCAGATTCTGCGCAACGATACCCGCGGCGATGCCGCCCCGGTGATGGCCGCGGTCGGCCCGATGCAGTTCGAGGTCATGATGGCACGCATGGAAAACGAGTACAACGTCGAGACCATCGCCGAGCCCATCCCCTACTCCGTCGCCCGCCGCACGGACGAAGAGACCGCGCCTGAGCTGGCAAAGCAGCGCGGCGTGGAGATCTTCACGCGTTCCGACGGCGCCCTCATCGCCCTCTTCGGCGACAAGTGGAAGCTGTCCTTCATTGAGAAGGAGCACCCGGAGTTCACGCTCGAGACGCTGGTCGCTGACTAGAGTTTTAAGGAGATTTCACCAACATTGAGCCAAACGGTTGAGCTTCCTCCACAACCAAGTGCATGGCAACTTTTTACTGCCTTCCACTCCCGTGCGCAGAGATGGCCAGGTGCCCTCCGCGCAGCACTCGCGCTATTCCTGCCGGGTGCCGTGGCACTTCTCACCGGACATGGCTCGGAGATGCTCCTTATCGCCGCTGGTGGGTGCGTGGTCATCTATGGCGAAGGCCACCCCTACCGCAGTCGTCTGCGCGTGATGGCCATCGCCAGGTTCATTCTTCATTGTGATGGTCTCCGGCGGCACAACAATGGTCGCCCGCCTTGGCTTCAACCCGGTTGAAACCGCCATGTGGGCTACCGTTGGTGTGCTTTCGGCGATAGTCATCGGCATGGCACCGCGGTTGTGGAATCCGCACGGCCCCGAGATGGCGGCCGTCCAATCCCTTGAATCAGCCATCGAGGCGATGGAAAAGTCAGACTCGACATCGTTCGCCGTTCATCACCAGGCGCAAACTGCACTCACCGACGCATGGGAATCGCTTGCCGACGCAGGCATCATCCGTGGCAGCAAAATCGTCAAGCCCTCCCATACGGAACTGGTCAACCGTGTCATTGCTGCTCATCAGCGGCTGATTGCTATCCGCGGCCGCTTGGGCGTGCACGGCAGCGCTGTGGACATCGTGGACACGCCTAACCTTATCGACGAGACACAGACAACCATTCCACTCGCGCGACCAAGCGTGAGTTACCGAATCTTCCGCTCTTTCGATCGCTATTCCCATGCGTCAATGACTGCGGCAAAGGTGGCTATTACTGGCGGCTTAGCTGGTCTCATCAGCGTGCTCGTCGGTCTTGACCGGCCTGACTGGGCGGTGGTCAGCGCATTGATGACTCTACAGTGGGGCCCCGACCGCACCGCCGGTTCGATTCGAGGGATTCACCGCATGGTGGGCTCGATTATCGGAATTTTCCTCTATGCGCTGCTTTTTTCCTTTGGCCTGGACAGCTGGACGCTACTTATCGCGCTTGCAGCCTGCCAATTCGGCGCGGAGATTCTCGTGGTGAAGAACTATGCGCTGACGACGATCGTCACCACTCCGCTGGCGCTGCTGCTGGGCGGAAATGTCGCTGGCGAGCTCGCACCGATTGTGACCGATCGTGTTTTGGAAGTCGGTATCGCCTGCGCGCTGGCTCTCGCTGTCCTGCACTTCTGGCCGACCGAGAGCATTGAGAAGCACTACCTGCGTCATATTCCGCGCTGCTATCGACAGATGGGTGCTCTTCTCGGCGCGCTGCTAACCGGCACTCCGAATCAGGCACTCGATATTCGTCGCGACCTCCAGTACGAGCTGCTCAGCGAGCGCCAGGCCATCTCGTCTTTGGCCACCAACGACCCCAAAATCGCCGCTCCGCACTGGGACGGCCATCGTCGCATTCGCACGGCTGGCTATTTGTTGCTGGACTACTGTCGCACGCATCCCGATATCCGCCCCTCTCACGAGGAGATTTCCAAGCTCGCCGAGGTAGTCCAGGCAGCTAAAGCTGAGGAGCGCTAGTCTTCCGGCAGCGGGGGCTCCTTGCGCAGGTCGCGGGCAGTTGCCCGCCGTACCTCGCGCGGTTCCTCCTCCGAGCCCCGCGAACGGAACTTGGCCGCGATGTCCTTCAACGAAGACGACAGCGGCGGCAGCTTCTCCAGCGCGTCACGGCCCGCGTCCCACGCGTCGGTAGCAATATTTTCCGCTTTCCGACGGAACTTGCGGACCTTCTCCTCACGCTGCCGCTTAGTCTCTGCCGCGTCATTTTGCCGCTCGCGCTCACGCTCAAAGGCGGCGACATCGCGGGCCTCCGCGTCGGAAAGCCTCTTCGAAGCGTGTGCCGCGGCGTCCCACGACTCCTCCAGCGATTCCGCGAGGTGCAACATGGCATCGATGCGCTTTTCAACTTCGCGCAACTTCTCGCGGTAGCCCCGCTGAATGTCATAGCGGCGCATGATGCGGCGGGCACGAGTGGCCTCATTGCGCCAGGTGATGATTGCGCCCTCAGAAATCGACTCATCGACGACGAAACGCATCGTCCACGGGTCGACATCAGCGCTGGCCAGATTGTTGCGTACCCGCTCCTCGCGGTCGAGGACGTCCTGCACGAGACTGCGGGCACGCTCTTCGGCTTGATGGGCGCGGTTGGTACGGGAGTTATCTGGTCGGAAGCTCACCTGGACTATCCTACCGCTCGGCTGCTGCCAAAGCCGGTACTTGGTCGGTCTCGGAGCTCTTCTGCTGGTCATTGTCGCTCTGGTGCTCGAGGCGAACCCAGGAGACAAAGCCCCAAATAACGAAGCATCCGTAGAAGAGGTACAGCGCCGCCGACGGGTAGTAGCCACCCTTGAGCAGCAACGGCACTCCCACGGCGTCAACGGCAATCCAAATTAGCCAGAATTCGTTCCACCCGCGGGCCATACCCCAGGTCGCCAACATCGAACCGACGAAAATCCAGGCATCGGCCCATGGCCCCCACGAGCCCAGCATCTCAAAGACATTGGCACAGATCACAGTGGCGAAGATAGCCACGGTAATCATCCCAATGCGTTCCGATGCCGTCGCCCACCGCGGCTCAATTGCGACCTCGTCACCGCTCTGATTGCGGCTCTTGACCCAGCTGAACCACCCGTAGAGACTGACGACGATAAACATGACCTGACGCCCCGCCTGGCCATAGAGATCAAGATTTTGCGGCGTGTGGAAAACTCCGCCGAGGAAGACGGTAAACAGCAAGGCATTTCCGATAATGCCGACCGGCCAAGCCCATACCTTCCGTTTCATACCTAGGAAGGCACACGCCAGGCCAAAGAGGTTACCGACAATTTCACGAATCAAGATTGGCGCTCCCGCCACACTGAGCTGTGCAGTGAGGAAACCCACCAAAAAATCCGACACGTATTCCACGAATTATTCAACTCCTTCTCTTTCATCCGGACTATGACCGTCGGTTTCGGATTCCAACCGAAATCTGCTTGTCCCCTACCTGACGACCCTTCTGGCCACAGGTAGGGCGCTCGTGGACTTGTCTGCGTCAGCCGCAGCATCACCACCGGTGAGGAATTTCACCTCGCCCTGAGAATGCGAGTTCAACGTTAGCACTGTCGCCTTGCGCGCATGTGCATTTTATTCAATGAGGTTTCAATATGAGGTTCTAATACAGCCTCGACATAATTACGCATCTACAATGCGTAGTATGAGCCAAAAGCCCCGCCAACCACGTCCTCCCCGCCCCGCCCGCCGCTCCCATCACAAGCGCTCCGCTGGCTGGGTTCCGGACCAGCACGGCGCCTGGTTCATGGTCACCATTCCCCCGCTGACCGCTCTCGCCCTCACCCCCACAGGGACAGGCCTTGCCGTCACCGCGACCTGGCTGCTCGGCTACTTCGCATTCTTCGCCGTGAGCGTCTGGCTCCGCTCTCGTCGCCAACGCCGCCACCTCGCACCCGCCGCCACATACACCGCGCTCACTGCCGTCGCCGGCTGCATCACACTGCTTGCCGACGTTTCCCTCCTCACCTGGGTCGCCCTCATTGCCCCTCTTGCCGCTATCGCTATTTGGGAGACCTACCGCCGCCGACCGCGCTCACTTCTCTCTGGTGTCTCCACCGTTCTGGCCGCTAGCCTCATGGTGCCTATCATCGCCGGACCAACCCCGAAAGCTTGGGCAATTGCGGCTATCTACGCTGGATATTTCGTCGGCACCGTGCCCTATGTAAAAACTATGATTCGCAAGCGCGGCAACCGCCAGTGGCTCATTGGCTCGGTCACGTATCACGTTCTCATTACCGCCGTGGCCATCATCGGGTGGCTCCTCCTCCACGACCGGAACCTCATCAGCATCGGTGTGCCCATCGTCGCAATTGGGCTTCTCATCAGGTCTTTTGCCATGCCAATCTCCGGCGCTCGCCGCGCTCGGCCGTGGACTCCGAAACAGGTCGGAATTCTCGATGCCTTCTTTGGAGTCGCCGTCGTTCTGGCTGCGTGGTAAAAACGACGGCGGGGACATACTTTGGGGATTTTTGGGGAGGGGATGAAGTCTATGACTTCCACCAAACACGCAGTCAATCACGCAGTTTCCGTCTCAGACTTGGCCGCTAGCCTGAACTCGCGGCAGGCACCACAGTCGGGCTGGCGCAGCTGGGTTCATAAGGCCACCTGGGGCGCAATTTCACCGCGGGAATCATCGTCGGCACGCAAGCAACGCGAGCTGATAGAGCGGGTGCGACAGCCTATCTACGGTGACTACAACATCGCTGTTATCAGCGTGAAGGGCGGCGTTGGCAAGACGTCGACAACCATGTGCCTGGGCGCCACGCTTGCAAGCCTGCGCAGTGACCGAATCGTCGCGATCGACGCGAATCCGGACTTTGGCACCCTCGGCGCACGCGTCACCGCAGCCAATCCCGCATCTATTCGCGATCTGCTCCGAGCCCCGGATACGGACAAATACGCGCAGGTCCGTACATATACATCGCACACGCCATCGCGGCTGGAGGTTGTCGGCAGCGACCAAAATCCGACATCGACGATCGCGCTTTCCGACGGCGAATACTGCGCGGCCCTCGACATCCTTCGGCGGCATTACAACGTGAGTCTGACAGACTGCGGTACCGGCCTGACGCAGCCCATCTCCGCTTCGATTCTGTCTGCGGCCAATTGTCTGGTGCTGGTCACCACGCCTGCACTGGACGGCGTGAAAAGCGCCTGGACGACATTGGACTGGCTTTCAGCGCACGGCTTCGAACGGCTGGTCTCTACCACTGTCGTGGTGGTCAACGAGCTAAATAAACAGGGACTGTCCACAGAGACCGTGCACGAGTTATTTGCCCAGCGCTGCCGCGCAGTACAGGTCATCCCCTACGATCCGCATATCGCGAATGGTGCCAATATCGAGCTGGACAATCTCCAGCCCGCCACCACCCAGAGTTATCTCGAATTGGCGGCCATGATTGCCGATGATTTCGCGCCGACGACTGGCCGCCACAGCTTTGTCTAACGCATAGCCAGCTAACGAAGGTGCTGTCGAATCTCTTCGACATCAACTTCCTGCACGGTAGCGGGCTTAAAGGCGGCGTCGCGGTCCTTATCCACCAACACTGCCCGCACGCCCTCGGCAAAATTGGGGTGCTGACGCATGTAAGCGCCAAGCTTCATCTCCCGGTCTAGCGCCTCCTGCAAGGTGACCTCGTGGGCCGAGTTAGCCGCATAGAGTTCCACGGCCGCTACGAGACTTTCCGGGTTGGCGGGTGCCAGCAGGTCGCGAAAAGTCTCCACTGTTGACGATGCACAAGAGCCCGCCTCAGCGGCTTCGTTGAGAGCTCGCTCAATCTCCGCCCAGGTATCAGCCCCAAAGCAAGCCTCAATGCAGTCGCTCCACTCGGCCAACTGCGGATCCCCGAGCAGATCACGAGCCTCAGCTGAGTCCACATCGAGCGCATACTCCGCGAGCGCCGAATCAATTCCATCGCGGTCCAGAGCCGCAACAAACTCGTCCAGCTGCGCGGATGGCACCGCATGTGTCGCCCATCCAGACCACAGCATGTCCGCCGCAGTTAGGCGGTAACCGGTCAGCCCGGTAAACCTCGCGATTGCCGACGAGGGCCCTCCTAACCGCGTGTTCACATGCTGCGAAAAGTGGGTAATTCCAACGTCGGGAATAAAGCCGATTGCCATTTCTGGCATGGAAGCGCTGGCACGCTCGGTCACGATTCGGTGGGAGCCGTGCATGGAAACACCAAGGCCACCGCCCATAGCGATGCCATCAATAATCGCGATATATGGCTTGGACTGCGCGAATTCCGCAATCATCGCGTTCATCTCGTACTCATCCCGGAAAAACTCCTCCCCCTGCTCCGGAACGCCATCGAGCACAGCCTGCCGAACTGCGCGCACATCACCACCGGCACAAAACGCCTTGGGGTGACCGGATGAAACAACAATGTGGTCCACCGAGTCGTCGTCACGCCATGCGCGGAGCCCCTCGACGACCTCGGTGACCATATCCAAATCGAGCGAATTAAGTGCCTTCGGCCTATTCAGCCGAAGGTGACCAGATCGCCCGTGGACTTCTCGCAGCACCTTCGGCTCATCGACCTCGGTGCGTGCAGTGCCAGAACCGTTATCAGTAGCAGTCATGTCACCCAGTGTGACACAGATAACTAACCAGGGAAAGGTTCTGACGGGAAGGTTCTGCTGCGAAGGTTCTGACGACCAGAACCTCACTGAGACTAAGGAGCTACTTCTTCTTGCTCTTCTTGTCCTTTTTGCCCTTCTTGTGCTTCTTGCCCTTCTTATCGGACTTGCCTGCGCCCTTTACGCGGTCAGCCTCGAGATTGGCGGCAACGTCCGGCACATAGCGGAACTCCGTGCGCGGCGGACGCTCGTAGCTTCCCTCCGACTCCGGACGCTCCGGGATTTCCGGAACATCGCGGTGAATGCGCTCGTACGGAATGGTCGTCAACAGGTGGTTGATGACATTGATACGCGAACGCTTCTTATCCTCAGACTCAACCGTGAACCACGGTGCGGACGGGATATCGGTGTGGATGAACATCTCATCCTTTGCACGGGAGTAATCCTCCCAGCGGGTGATGGACTCCAAATCCATCGGCGAGAGCTTCCAGCGGCGCAGCGGATCCTCACGGCGGGACTTGAAGCGGGCAACCTGCTCCTCGTCCGACACAGAGAACCAGTACTTACGCAGGATAATGCCATCTTCGACCAGCAGACGCTCAAAAATCGGCGCCTGATGCAAGAAGCGACGGTACTCCTGGGAGGTGCAGAAGCCCATGACCCGCTCAACGCCGGCACGGTTGTACCAGGAGCGGTCGAAAATCACGATTTCACCAGCAGTCGGCAGCTTTTCGACGTACCGCTGGAAGTACCACTGACCCTGCTCACGGCTAGTTGGGGCCGGCAGAGCCTCAACACGGCAGGTACGGGGGTTCAGGTACTGCGTGATGCGCTTAATGGCCGACCCCTTGCCGGCAGCGTCACGCCCCTCCATCACGATGACAATTCGGGCACCGGTTTCTACTACCCACTGCTGCATTTCGACGAGCTCTGCCTGGAGCTTTTTAAGCTCGGCCTCATAAGCCTTCTTGTCGAGCTTCGGTGGGCGCTGGACGTCGTCATTATTCATAGTCCACAGTTTACCCGGCAGGGCGCGACGGCCCTATTCGCCGGGTTTAACCGCGGGGCCTAATAGCTAACCTTTTTGCAACCCTAGTCGCGTGAGTAAAGACGCAGCGTGACCTGTGCAACAAGCCCAGCAAAGACCATGCCAATAACGACCACGATCGGCGCCACCACACCGATATCGCCGTTGGTCAGCGGCGCCAGGAGCTGTGCCTTGTACAGGTTACTCAGCGCCGGATCGATGACCGTCGCCTTGCCCAGGAACAGCGCACCAATGGCCAGCACACCACCAATCAGCGACGCAATCACAGCCTCGAGGACGAACGGCGCCTGCGTGAACCAACGGCTGGCACCGACCATGCGCATAATCTCAACTTCCTTACGACGCGAGAACGCCGCAATCTGCACCATGTTCGCAATCAGGAACACCGCGGCAACGGCCTGCACCGCAGCCAGCAGGAAGGTCGCATTTCGCACCGAGTCCAGGTTCTGAGCTGCAGTACCGATCTCTTCATGCTGGTCAGTAACATGGTCGACCTGCGGCAGCTCCCGAATCGGATCGAGCGGGCTGACATCGGTCGGGTCGCTCAGACGCACCATCACGACAGCCGGCAGCGACTCCGGCGTCGCATTTTCCACGAGCACGGGGTCACTGTCCTTGAACATCTCCACGAAGTGGTCAAAGTTTTGCTGACGATTTCGGAAGGTCACCGAATCAATGCCGTCAGCCTCTTCAAGCTTGCCGACGACGTCAGCGCACTCCGGCGAGGAGCAAGTTTGGTCTTCGGCGGAGATTTGTTCATTCAGCTCAATCTGCACTTCTACTCGATCGAGATAGAGATCCTTCGTGCGGCTGGTCTGCTCAGTAACCAGGATGCCCGTCGCAAGCAGCGCCAACGACACCGCAGTCGTAATAATCATCGCGATGGTCATCGTGATGTTTCGGCCCAAGGAGGAGAAAGCCTCACCGAGGACAAAGCGAGTCTTCATAGGTCAGTAATACCTTTCGAATGAGTTCTTCTACCGATGGACTGTCTGCTAGTTGTTCAGGCCGTAAACACCCGTGGCGTCGTCACGCACGAGACGCCCCAGCTCCAGCTCCAGCACGCGGCGACGCATGGAGTCCACGGCATCGTTGTCGTGAGTCGACACAATAACGGTCGTGCCCATGCGATTGATGCGGTCAAGCAGGAGCATGATGTCACCGGAGGTGCTTGGGTCGAGGTTGCCGGTGGGCTCGTCGGCAAGCAAGATGAGCGGGCGGTTGACGAAGGCGCGAGCAATGGCGACGCGCTGCTGCTCACCACCAGACAACTCGTGCGGGTAGCGGTTTTCCTTGCCCGAGAGCCCGACCATTTCGAGCGTTTCCGGAACTGCCTTGTCGATTTTCGCCTTCGGCTTGCCAATTACCTGCAACGCGAACGCGACATTTTCGTACACCGTCTTCTTTGGCAGCAGGCGGAAGTCCTGGAAGACATACCCCACCTTTTGACGCAATTTAGGGATGTTGCGACGAGAAATCTTGGTCAGATCCTGGTCTGCAACCGTCAGTTTTCCTGAATCCACTTTCTCTTCACGCACCATAAGGCGCAGGAAGGTCGACTTACCAGAGCCCGACGGTCCAATGAGAAAGACAAACTCACCTTTATCTATGTGGACTGAAACGTCGTCGAGAGCTGGTCGGCTAGAAGTCGAGTAGGACTTGGTAACCCCGTCGAAAGTGATCATAAGTAGACACTCTAATCACTTAAGCCACTCAAGTCACTCTGGAATGCGCGAAACTAGGCGCTGGGATGGCGGGATTGCGGGGACGAGCAGCGGCTAACACTAACCCCCAGAGCATGCGACCGCACGAAAGCTCACGCCGTAGCAATGTTCGAAACTATTTTCCCCAAAAATCTTTAAATGCCCCTTTACTTCGCTTACCTGTTCGATTAAAATGAGCCATGAAAGATTAAAAGCGAGGATTGAAAACACCAAATAACGTCGCCGAGCTGCTTCAAGCTTGAAAAATTGACACTCAGAGTTAGTCGAAAATACTTTCCCTACCTCTTCCTTATTTCAACATTTCAACGTCCAGGCCTTATCTTTCAGGGGGATTCACCAATGGCCAGCGGGGAACATATACCACGCAAACGCACTTACGCTGCGGCAATGGAAGCGACGGCACCACGCTTTCACCATGAGATTTCTCAAACAGCACCAGCACGTCTTGGAATTGACCGCAATCGAGCTGACTTGAAGCTTGCCCTTGCTTGTGTTCCCTCTTCTTCAACAAAAGATGTCGAAGATTACATCGCCAAAATCGCTCCAGCTCTTGGCATGTCGCGCGGGAGAACACTCCAGTACATCGATATCGGGATGCAGCTAGAGCGGCTCCCGCGGTTGAAAGAGCTTCTGCTCAAACGCGCACAGCTACCGCTTCCCCACATGCGGGTCATTGCCACAGCCATCCTCCCCTTGGATGACGCCTCTACTGTGAAGTATTTCGAAGACCATCTCCTCGAACTGATCACGCCGAGAGTCAATGGTGAAGTTCTTCGCGGAGTTCGGAGTCTTCAACAGAATATTCAGCGATTTATTAATGAAGTCAGCCCGCTATTGCGCCCTAAAAATGAGTACGACCCGCCGATTACTTCGTTTCAAAAAGGCATCGAGCAAAAAGCTGGCGAATCTATAAAGTTCGAGTTAAAGGACAACCTCACTGAAGTCACCATGGAACTGATGCCTGAGCGGGCAATTGAGTTTCAGAAGGTCTTGGAAGAAATTACCGCTGATCAGGACTGCGACTTCGTCGAGGCTTTTTCACACCTTCTGCACGGGACTGCTCAGGTCACCGCCACGTTGAATCTGTACTGCCCACTCACTCAAGACAAGCCCCAAGAAGCCTGGATCGGTGGCTTGGGGTGGATCAACAAAATCGCCACTGAATCCTGGCTCGATCGGGTCACTAGCATCCGGCTACTAGCGGACGAGAAAACGGAAAAGTACTCGCCAACAGAGCGACAGCGTACTTACATCCAAGGTAGAGACGGCACCTGTCGCTTTCCCGGATGCGATGTCGATGCGACGAAGTGCGACATCGACCACATTCAGCCGTATAACCACGAGAATCCCGACGAAGGTGGCCAAACCGAGACGCCCAACCTCCATTGCCTATGCCGTCGCCACCACAATCTAAAAACGGCCGGTCTTTGGAATGTCGTGCGCGATATCGACGGCGTGGAGTACTGGACCTCCGCCACTGATCAAAGCACCGAAAGAGCTGCCCTTATCAGCACAGAGTCGGGGCCGCTCGCCGGCCACGGTCGCTACTCTTTCGACCTGCGCAAGACAAAGAAAGCACAGACACTCAAGGAGTACAACGAGCAGAGGTTGGAAAACCTCCGCGAATCACAGGAGCTGACAAATCAGGCTCGCGAAGAACTGGGAATGAACAAAAACGAGAGAAACGGAGAAGCCGACGAACCCACCACACCGGAAACACCCGAGGCACCGGAAGCGCCCGAAGACGAACCGCCCTTCTAGCGCTACTCGCCTTCGGACTGCTGAGCCATGCGCCAGCGAATACCGGCCTCGATGAAACCGTCTAGGTCACCGTCGAGGACCGACTGTGGGTTGTTGACTTCGTATTCGGTACGCAGATCCTTGACCATCTGGTACGGGTGCAGCACATAGGAGCGCATCTGGTTACCCCACGAGGCATTGCCGCCTGCGCCGAGAGCATCCAGCTCCGCGCGCTCTTCCTGGCGCTTCTTCTCCAGCAACTTCGCCTGCAGAACTCGCATGGCAGATGCCTTGTTCTGGTGCTGGGACTTCTCGTTCTGGCAAGTCACCACGATGCCGGTCGGGACGTGCGTAAGCCGGACCGCGGAGTCCGTGGTGTTCACCGACTGCCCACCTGGGCCGGAGGAGCGGTAGACGTCGATACGCAAATCTGACTCGGGGATGTCGATGTGATCCGTTTCCTCCACAACCGGCAGCACCTCGACCTCAGCGAAGGAAGTTTGGCGGCGGCCCTGGTTGTCGAAAGGACTAATACGAACCAGCCGGTGCGCGCCCTGTTCGACCGAGAGGGTGCCGTACATGTACTCGCCATGGACGACGAAAGTAGCGGACTTAATACCGGCCTCTTCAGCGTAGGACGTGTCGTAAACCTCGACCTTATGCCCGTGCTTGTCGGCCCAGCGCAGGTACATGCGCATGAGCATCTCGGCCCAGTCAGCGGCATCCACGCCACCGGCACCGGAGCGGATGTTGATGACCGCCTCGCGCTCGTCGTAAGGCCCCGAAAGCATCGTCGTGACCTCGAGGGATTCGATGTCGGCACGCAGCTCAGCGCGTTCGGCATCGGCCATCTCGACGGCGTCGGGGTCGCCCTCCTCTTCCGCGAGTTCATACATCACGGAGAGATCGTCGAGGCGCCCGCGCAGCGAGTCGATCTTTTTCTTCTTCGCCTGCGCCTGCGACAGTGCACTGGTGACCTGCTGCGCGTGGTCGGGGTCATCCCACAGCGACGGATCGGCGGCCTGGGCTTCCAACTCCCTGATCCGGTCGGAAAGCTCGTCGACATCGACCACCTTCTCAATGGTGGTCAGCGTCGCGTCGAGTTCTTTGAGGTCAGCATTCAGATCCGGGTTCACGGGTACTACCTTAGCTATACCGCCTGTTTCGGTGCACAATAGGACGTATGTCTGAATCCACCGCCAGCCAAGATTCCAGCCAAGACCCGCACCAAGATTCCAGCCAGGACCTAGAACTCTTTCTCGCCCAAGTGTCCGAGTCGATTGTGGCATCGGATACCAGTGTTGCGGTTGCCATCGTGAAGCGTGCCGCTGCCATTGCTGCTCGCATGCGCGACGAAGGCCTGGTCACTGAGTACAAGACATCGATTTCCGACGTCGTCACCGCGGCCGACCGCGCAGCGGAGAAGTTCGTCGTCGAGGCTTTGGCCGCGCTCCGCCCGGAGGACGGCATCCTTGGCGAGGAAGGGTCGGCGAAGGAGTCCCAGTCTGGTCGCACGTGGGTGATTGACCCTGTCGATGGCACCTACAACTTCACCACTGGTTCGGACTACTGGTGCAGCGCATTGGCGCTGGTTATGGGAGATGCGAACAATCCGGACGAGGTCATCCTCGGCGCGGTGCACCGTCCGGCCACGGGCGAAAGCTGGATTGGTGGCCCCAGTCTCCCGACCACTCGTATCAACATTGACGGCACTGTTGACGATCTCCGGGTCACTGACCACCCGCTTTCGGAAGTCTGCGCAGCGACATACCTCCACACCACAGTGGTGAGCTCGAGCGAGGAATCCGAGGTCACAGCCACAAAGTCCTGGCTGGATGCAGTGTCCCGCAGCGCTACCTGGCGCATGCTGGGCTCAGCGTCAGTGGATATGGCAGGCGTGGCCGACGGCCGCATCGGCGTATGGTTCCAGCGCGACGTCGCGGCCTGGGACTGGCTGCCTGGATATGCGCTTATTACGGGCGCAGGCGGCGAAGGCACGTCGGTGCGGCGCTGGAAGCTCGCGGGCTCAAGCGGCCAGGTCGCAGAGCTGCGTGAGGTTCTGCGCTAGAATTTCGGCCATGACCACCTCTTACTCCGAAGATCTCGCCCTTGCACTGTCGCTTGCCGACGCAGCCGATGACCTCACGATGTCCCGCTTCGAGGCGGCCAATCTAGTCGTCGAGTCCAAGCCCGACCTCACGCCGGTCTCCGATGCCGATATCGCGTGCGAAAAGCTGCTCCGCGAGATTCTGTCGGACAAGCGCCCGAGCGATGAGGTCCTCGGCGAAGAATTCGGTGGCGAAGCTGTGTTTGAGGGCCGTCAGTGGGTCATCGACCCCATCGATGGCACGAAGAACTTTGTGCGCAATGTCCCGGTCTGGGCCACCTTGATTGCCCTGTTGGAAGACGGCAAGCCGGTTGTCGGCGTAGTCTCTGCCCCAGCACTGGGCCGTCGCTGGTGGGCATCCAAGGGCGACGGCGCATTCAAGCGCACCCACGTCGGTGGCCGGGAAGCCGCTCAGCGCCGCATTGAGGTCTCGAAGGTGGCAGACATCGCGGACTGCTCAATTTCCAACTCTTCGCTCACCGGCTGGGCCGAGCGCGACCTGCGCGACAACTTCATCGGTCTCACCGATGACGCCTGGCGCCTGCGTGGCTATGGCGACTTCTTCTCCTACTGCCTGGTAGCCGAGGGTGCGGTCGATGTCGCCGCCGAGCCAGAAGTTTCCCTGTGGGACCTGGCAGCTCTTGCGATTCTGGTGGAGGAAGCTGGCGGCCGCTTCACTTCCCTAGTGGGAGTCGACGGGCCGCACGGCGGGGACGCAGTTGCGACGAATGGGGTGCTTCACGACGCCGTCGTCAAGCGCCTGGGCGGGTAAACAGGGTTTTCCAACCTATCGCAATTTGCGACGAGCGGCTCACTATCTCCCGTCCGCGTGACCGATATCCAGGATACGTCGCAGCTCAGCAAATACCTCAGGGCGTACCTCATGGGTTACCACCCGTCCACTCTTAGACCTAGTTAGCAGCCCGGCATCCGCCATGGTCTTTAAATGATGCGACACCGTCGGCTGACTAAGCCCAGAAACAGCGGCCAGCTCCCCTACGGTCATCGGACTACAGCCAGCGGCAGCGAGCTGAGACAAAATTTGCAGGCGCGCCGGTTGCGCCAGCGCTTTGAAGAGCGTTGCCGCAGCCTGCGCTTCCGCCGCGTCGAGAGGCCGACCGCCAAGTGCACAGCATTCTGAGATTTCGTCCATACCCGTTGAGGCTACACGGCCTCCCCTCTAAATATATTGACAATCATCGATATATTGATTACACCGGAAACTATGACACAGACTACAAAGTCACTCAGCTTCCTAGACCGCTTCTTGCCGCTATGGATTGCAGCTGCAATGGCAATTGGCCTCATTCTGGGCAAAATTGCACCGTCACTTGTGAACTGGCTGGCAGAGGCAAAAATTGCGACAATTTCCGTACCAATCGCCATCGGATTGCTGGTCATGATGTACCCACCGCTCGCAAAGGTTCGATACGACAAAACGGGCAAAATTTTGACATCCAGGAAGCTGATGGGCATCACAGTCTTCCTCAATTGGATTCTCGGCCCCGCACTGATGTTCACCCTTGCCTGGATATTCCTCAGTGATAGTCCAGAACTGCGCACTGGCGTGATCATCGTCGGTCTCGCCCGCTGCATTGCAATGGTTTTGGTCTGGAACGACCTATCTTGCGGCGATACTGAAGTCGCTGCCGTATTGGTGGCCGTCAACTCGCTATTTCAAATTTTCATGTTCGGCGCTCTAGGGTGGTTCTACCTGCAGATTCTGCCCTCCTGGTTGGGACTGGAAACCACTTCCGCCACCTTTTCTTTTTGGGCAATCGCACTATCTGTAGTGGTATTCCTCGGTATTCCGCTTCTGGCTGGCGCGGCATCACGCATAATTGGTGAACGCACCCGTGGTCGCGACTGGTATGAAAATGAGTACTTGCCCAAAATCTCACCATTGGCACTTGCCGGCCTTCTATACACAATCGTGTTGCTCTTTGCGCTTCAGTCACAGCAGATTCTTGAGAATCCCTGGACCGTTGCGAAAGTGGCACTACCACTAGTGATCTACTTCCTCGCCATGTTCGCGATCGCTCTCACTTCGGCCAAGGCCGCGGGCATGAACTACGCAACCTCCGCATCGATTGCCTTTACGGCCGCCGGAAATAACTTCGAGTTGGCAATTGCGGTTGCGATTGGCACCTTCGGCCCATTGTCCCAGCAAGCACTTGCGGGAACGATTGGACCACTTATTGAAGTACCCGTACTCGTTGCACTTGTCTACGTCACCCGCTGGCTCGGGCCGCGCCTTTTCCCTAATGACCTTTCCGTACCGGACAAACTATAGAAAAAGGATTCTGAAATGAAGGAAATCCCGAAGGTACTTTTCATCTGCGTGGCAAATGCCGGTAAATCCCAGATGGCCGAGGCCATTGCGCGTGCAAAATATGCCACGCAGTTCATCGCCCTTTCAGCAGGAACGAACCCCAAAACTACTACCAATGCGCTTGCAGCCAAATCAGTTGCAGAAATCGGCGCCTCTATGGACAGTGCATCACCAAAGCCCATTGCCCCCACGATTCTCCGGACTGCAGATCGTGTTGTCATCATCGGCGATGCCGCTCATGTAGAGCTCCCCTCGGACGCTCAAGGCTCACTCGAGCGTTGGCTTACTGACGAGCCTTCAAAACGAGGTATCGACGGAGAAGAACGCATGGACCTGATTCGCGATGACCTCGAGCGCCATATCGACGAGTTAGCTGTCGGACTCCGTCCCACTAAGAATCCCTAAGCGGCAGAATCCAACAAAAGCTTCCTTATCGCCAGCGTAAGCCACACGACTGCGCCGACGCCTGCGATGAGGCCGAGGAGCAGGAATATCAGACCGACTCCCCAAAGCCCGGTGGTGTCGTCAGTGCCGGCGATGATGCTCCAGCACAGGGCATAGCCGGCGACCGCTGCCCACCACGTGGGCAGCAGGTTCAGAGTTGGGGCGGGCACGCGCATCATGGCAGAGGCAGTAAGGATGACCATCGCGAAGCCACTGCAGAAAACCTGCCATGGCGAGTAGTCGTATTCGCCCTCGAGCGTCCACGCGAGCGTACAAAAGCAGATTAGGAATGCTGCGACAAAGACGAAAATCGTGTGCCCAAACGCGATACGCTCGCCGGACTTTTTGGCCAGCCATGCGGCGCCCACCCATGCGAGAGCGGTGGGGATGGCAATGATTAATAGGTACGCGAGGAAGACGCCTGGCACCTCTGCCCAGGTGAAACTCGTCAGCATCGATGTCATGCCACCAGGTTACGCCTGCCTCTTAGCTTTTTGAGCGCGCTAGTTTCCCAGTAAAAACACAGACGAAACACCATGATTTACACATAGTCACTTAATGTATTGTCAGGTTCGGTTGCTACAACTAGAAAGTCGTTTTCAATACGCCGTTTGTAGAGAGTGCTTTTTACCAAAGAGCACCTCCCTATAAGTTGTAGTAAAGGAGAAATCCGGGGTGAATAAACCTACCCGAATTGTGGGGCTCGATATAGCGCGCTCACTCGCCATCATCGGCATGATCATTGTCCATATGGCCTCACTACTTTGGAGCACAAAGGTTGTGCTCTCTGGCCTACCCTCATCACTGTTCGCCATTATCGCCGGCGCCACAATGATGATCATCGGCCGCAATTACAGCAGCACTACCTTCTTGCGCTTGATCACTCGCGGCGCCCTAATCATTCTCATCGGCCTGGCACTATTGCCGGTGGGTGGAGAAATTCAGGTGGTCCTCGTCATCATGGGCCTGGTAATGATGCTGGTTTCCTGGATGCCAGCGCTCGGAACCTGGTGGCGAGTCGGCTTCTTCATCGCCGCCACCATCGCCGCCACAATTAAGTACGCGCCTATGACGCTGCCGCAGATCTATCCGCTACTCGCGTGGATCGCATATTTCATCGGCGGCATGCTGCTTTACGACGTCTACCTACGCCGTCGCCTGCAAGACACTTCCACCTCTGAGAACAGCGCCAATGCTCGGTTGAGCTGGATTGTCACCGCTGTCAGTGCTGTCATCACGGCCGTCGGCATGTACTTCCGATTTGATCCCGAGATTGCTGGCTGGCTCCGTTTTACCGGACACACTGGCGTCTTCGGAGAAATCATTCTCTCCGTCGCAGTTGCCGCCATTGTCCTGCACTTGTGCCTTTTCATAGGCGATCGCTTCCCAGCTGTGGTTTACCCATTCGCGGCTATGGGAACAATGTCGCTGACAATCTACATCCTGCACGTTCTCACCGCGTTTTATTGGCAGCAGAATGTTGCATTGCATTCCACGTTGTCTGCAGCAGGTTTCATCGTATTCTTCCTCGTCATCGCTAGCCTCTGGAAGAAATTTGTCGGACAGGGCCCTGCCGAAAAACTCGTTGCCACCGCAATCAAGGGCATTGTTCCTTCTGGGAAAGGGAAATAACCGTGAAGAAAACATCTTTTTCCATCGCAGCAATTGTTAGCAGCACCCTGCTTCTATCTGCAGCCCCAGCTCTTGCATTGGAAAACGGCGAACCCGCACCTGCGAATGCTGAAAGCAGTTCTGTGGCCGCGCTGAAGATTGGCAAAATCGGCAATTTCGGTGACTGTACCGGGACGCTGGTTGCCGACCAGTGGGTGCTCACTGCACGCCACTGCCTGGAGTCTGTGAACAACGAAGGGACCCAGGCCCGCATCGGCGGGAAGGTCTACGATGCCGATTCTTGGGCGCTGTCTCCAATGTCTGATGCGGGGTTGCTCCACCTGACCCAAAAGGTCACTGACGCAACACCCGCGAATGTTTCCCGCGATATCCCAACACCTGGACAGACGGGAACTCTCTATGGCTGGAGTAGCAGTTCGTCCATGGCACGATCCGGGCAGCTTCCGATGACCAAGATGGTCGTCAATGAGTTGCTAGGCGGAGGACCGGCTGATGGAACTCCAGGTGAGGCTGCTCCAGATGGGGCTGTTCCGGGTGACGCTACTCCAGGCGAAGCTGTTCCGGGTGAGGCTATTCCGGGCGGCGCTGTTCCGGGTGACGCTATGGAATCAATGGAGATGCAGCCAGGAGCTGCCATGCCAGATGACTCCAAAACCGAGTCGATCCCGGCAGGGACAGAAAGTATCCCAGCCGACGCTGCCATGATGCCAATGATTCAAAGCGCCATCCTGGACGCACATTCCGTTTCCGGCGCGGGTATGCAGGGAGGCGACTCCGGTGGCCCATTCTTCGTCGACGGAAAGCTCGCTGGTCTCGCTACCGCCGGAACCTCCAATGGCGACCCTGACCTGCCCTCCCCCAGCGCAGCTATCACTACCCTCGCTGGCACTGCTGACTGGATCGATGACATCACCTCCGGCCGTGACACAGAAAGTGTGCTGACTGCGGAGAACACTCCTGCTCCGCCAAAGACCATTCAGACCAGCGGTGATCACGTGTGGGCCTACCTCGCCATCGCATGCGCTGGCGTGGTTATCGCAGCGGCTTGGTCGCGCATTAAGAATGGCCGACAGTAAAACCGTCTGACCTCAACCAAAACCACCTCCCAGAATGAACTGGGTAGGTGGTTTTTCTGCAAAGGAAGTGAGCTCAACTGGGGCCGAAGCCTCAAAATCTCGCGGTAGCTAACATACAATCGCAACGTATCCCTATGGTTCTAACCCTTTTCTTAGAATCCATGATGTGGTTCGCATAATTGTTAAATGGTGAAACCCCACCTACGAGAAAGGCAATAAGTTCACGTGGATGGCTACACACCCTTCGACGTCTTGATGGATATCGGTTGGATCTCGCTGCTGCTCATCATCGGTAATTTGATGCGACGGTTCATCCCCTGGTTCCAAAAGCTTCTCATCCCCGCACCGATTACTGCGGGCTTGCTCGGCTTGCTGCTAGGCCCCAACGCTTTGGGAATAATCCAGTTCAGCGAGCATTTCGGCGACTACGCGACCATTCTCATCGCGGCAGTCTTCGGTGCCCTGCCATTCACAATGGATTTCGATGCCAAGGTGCGCCAGCGCGCGCGAACGATGTGGTCCTATTCCGTAGGCATGTACCTGGCGCAGTGGGGATTCTTCGCGCTACTCGGCGTGATAATTTTCGCCCCACTGTTCAATACGCCGGACTGGTTCGGCATCATGCTTCCCGTTGGTTTCGTCGGTGGCTTCGGTGTGGCCGCCGCAGTTGGTGGCGCGCTGGACTCAGCAGGCATGACCGAGGCCACGAGTTTGGGTTTTACGGCCGCAGCGGTGGGCATGTTCTCCGCAATTATCGGTGGCGTGATTTTCGCCCGATGGGGCTCGAAGAAGGGCCATACCAACGAGCTGCCAGACTTGGATAAACTGCCGGAGGATATGCGGACAGGCATCATCTCCCTTCCTGGTCAGCGCCCAAGTGTGGGGCGGGCGACTACAAGCCCGTCCTCAATCGAACCAATCGCGCTGCACGTTGCAGCACTAGCGGTGACGCTCTTCCTGGCAAATATCCTGACCAACTGGGTCAATGACATCTTCCCTGCACTGAGCTTCCCACTATTCGCAATGGCATTCCTGGTCGGCCTGGCAGGTGTAGGCGTGCTGCACCTGATTAAGGCACCACACTACCTGGATGCAAAGTTGATGGGTTCGGTCTCCGGCGCGTCGACGGACTTCCTGGTTGCAGTGGGTATCGCGTCGATCGTTCCGGCGGTGGTGGCCACCTACATCGTCCCGCTAATTATCCTGTTCGTCGTAGGCCTGGCCTTCTGTCTGGTGTTGTTCTTCTACGTCGCACCACGCATCTTTGAACATGGCTGGTTCGAGCGCGCCGTATTCAGCTGGGGCTGGGCAACTGCCTCCGTGGCCACGGGCATCGCCGTACTGAAAATTGTGGACCCGGAGCAGAAATCCGGCACGCTCGAGGAATTTGGCATGGCCTATGTGGGATTCGCGCCCTTCGAGATCGCGGCAGCCATCCTCGCACCCATCGCAATCCTCGCCGGACTGGTGTGGCTATTCGGTGGAGTCGCGCTTATCGGCGGGCTAGCCCTGTTGATTCCGCCGATGATCATGCTGAAGAAATCGAAGACCAGGGCTTCGTAGAGTTCTTTATAGAGGGCGGGGACAGGAAAAGTTTTCTCCCGCCCTCTACTGTTGCGACCCCACCGTGGACTGACTAGGCCCGTCTGCCAGCTATTTTCTAGCGCTGCGCTCACTTATCGATGCATGATTCACCTATCGATGCGCTCCAGCGTATCCATAAGTGAATAACTCATCGATATGTGAAACCGAAAGCCAGCAGCGCGTACATGAGCTGAGGCAAATCGACCGGAATCAACCCAGCACCCCCTCAAGCTAAGTACCTTCAGGCCGACTAATCGAGCAGCGCCTCACACTGCATTTCTGATGACCGCCCCTTTAATGCCCGGTTGTGCAGTGCGCGAGTTCGTCAGACCCAACGGCTACCCAACGACTTACCCCCCCAAAAAAAACGGTGAAAAACGGGTTAAACGACAGAAAGTGTGTCTGGATTCGG
>NZ_KV821806.1:0-38069 GCF_001815745.1 Corynebacterium sp. HMSC064E07
ACCGAGCGGACACACTTTTTGTCACTTAACCCGCAATAGCCGTAAACAAAAGCCGCCGCCTCCCGGAATCTTCCAGAAGACGGCGGCTATTTTTGTCGGGCTGACCGGATTTGAACCGACGACCCCCTCACCCCCAGTGAGGTGCGCTACCAAACTGCGCTACAGCCCGCGTGCACGAAAGTGCAACGAGCTATAGGTTACATCATTGGAGTTTGAAGGCGAAAATCGCCCCAGACCCCTGCCCTGCCTACCGCATTACTGCAGGTAGATGGTCACTGGAGTGGATGTCTCCGCCATCTGTCCCTCCGGCGGATCGATCGAGGCGACCTTGCCCATAATCGCAGCCACAGAGTTGGTCGGATTGCCCTCGGCGTCGACGACGGTCACATTCTGGTAGCCGTTGGTACGCAATTCCACCTCGACCGATGCCGGACTCTTGCCCACCACGCCCTGCGGGATGGTGCCCCAACCGCTGCTGCGCTCACCGGGGCCAGGGATAGCTGGCGGCGACTCGCGAAGTTGGTCCAGCTCCTGCTCGAGGCGCTCACGGGTGTCGTTAATCGTGCCCGACGGGTCCAAACGATCGGTGGGACTTGTCGTGGTTTCTTCCGGCGAGGTTGTCGTCGGCGTCGGGCTTGACGACGTCTCCTGCGTCGGCTCCGCCGTATTGTCGTTTTTGTCCTCGGTTCCGGAAGTAAAGGACAAGACCAGGGCTACCAGCGCGACTACGGCCACCATGGCGGCGATGGCCACGATGGCGACAGGCTTGCCCCACCCCTTCTTGGAGCCATCATTGCCACTGTTGCCACGGTTATTACCGCGGTTGTTGCCGTTGTTCATGTCACCGTAACCGCCTGCGTCACCTGCGGCGTACTGCTGGGTTGCGCCTGCCTGCTGGCCCGCCTGACCATAGCCGCGTTCTTCTTCAGAAAGCGGAGCCCAGTACTGGCCGCTGCCTTGCGCCCCGGCACCTGCACCAGCACCGGCGCCGGCGCCGGCACCTCGCGAGTTCTCAAAACGTGTTTCATCGCCACGCTGCAGGAATTGTGTCTCAGAGGAGTCGCCGCCGAAGTATTCGGTCGGCTGCTCGCCCGCGAAGTCGGCATCCGGGTTGTATCCGCGGTATCCCTCGTCCCGCGGAATGTAGCGAGTTGCGGAGTCATCGCCGTATGAGCTTGAGGAATCGCGTCCGTAGCTGTTGTCTCGGCCATCGTGCTGAAAGCCGTCACGGTTGTTGCCGCGCCTGACCATTGTCAGTTCTCCTTATCGCTAATTTACTGAAACTCTAAAATGCCAACGAAAAGCCCAAAATGCAATTGCCTAAATCACATTTTGGGCTTTTCTCAGCTCGCCACGCGCAACTGGCGGAGCTTCCTAGCGGCGCTTTTTCTTCTCGCGGACACGCACCGCGATGCGCACCGGTGAGCCCTCGAAACCAAATTCTTCACGCAGCTTGCGCTCCAGGAAGCGACGGTAGCCGTGCTCCAGGAAGCCAGTTGTAAACAGCACAATCACCGGCGGGCGCGAGGATGCCTGGGTGGCAAACAACACGCGCGGCTGGCGGCCACCACGCAGCGGTGGCGGGTTCTGCTGCATAATCGCACGCAACCATGTGTTCAGGCGACCAGTGGAGATACGCTTATCCCACGACTCCACGGCCTCCAGCATGGCCGGCTCCAGCTTCTGCACAGCGCGACCAGTCTTGGCGGAGATGTTCACCCGACGAGCCCACGGCACGTGTGCGAGCTGCTCTTCAATTTCGCGCTCGAGCAAATCGCGACGGTCCTCATCCATGAGGTCCCACTTGTTGTAGGCGACCACAAGTGCCCGACCGGAGTCGAGAATCATGCGCAGCACGCGCTGGTCCTGCTCGGTAATCTGCTCGGAGGCATCGACCAGGAAAATCACGACCTCGGCGTTGTCAATCGTCGAACGGGTACGCAGCGAGGCGTAGAACTCGTGGCCCTTGGCGGTCTTGGTCTTCTTGCGGATACCAGCGGTATCCACAAAACGCCACAGCGCCTCGTCCATCTGCACCAGCGAGTCCACCGGGTCAACCGTGGTACCGGCCACGTCGCTGACCACTGCGCGATCTTCACCGGAGAGCTTGTTCAGCAGCGAAGACTTGCCCACATTCGGCTTGCCCACCAGCGCCACGCGACGCGGCCCGGTCGGCAGCGACTTCGCACGCGGCACCTCCGGGAAGGAGGACACCACTTCGTCCATCACGTCGGCATTGCCACGACCGTGGAGGGCCGAGGTTGGGTGCGGCTCGCCGAGCCCGAGGGCCCAGAACTCCGCGACGTCGCCAAGCTGCGAATCCGACTCAAACTTGTTGGCAGCGAGAATAACCGGCTGCTCCGCGCGCTGCAGGCGGCGGGCCATGACCTCTTCCGTGGCGGTGATGCCGACGGTGGTGTCGACGACCATAACAATCACATCGGCGGTCTCCATGGCGGTCTCCGCCTGACGAGCAATCGCCGCATGCATACCCTTGGCGTCCGGGTCCCAGCCGCCGGTGTCCTGCACCCAGAAGCGACGTCCGCCCCATTCACCCAGGTAGGAGATGCGGTCGCGGGTCACGCCCGGGAAGTCTTCGACAACTGCTTCACGACGGCCAATGAACCTGTTAACCATGGTGGACTTACCAACATTCGGTCGTCCCACAATGGCCACGGTCGGAAGAGCTTCTTCCTCCTCGTCGCTCACGCCAAGCGCTGCGAAGGCGTTTTCCAGTTCTTCCCAGTCGGCATCGTCATCGATCTGGCCGGTTTCGGCGCGCTCGATGGCTTCGGAGATGATCGTCTCGTGGTCGGCAATCGTGCGGTCGATGAACTCGTCTGCACTGGTGTGGCTGCCTGCGGTGCCCGGCGCGTTTTCGCTCTCCACGTTTGCGACCAGGTGTCCGGCGGTGTCGTCCTCGGAGTCGTCGTAAGAGCCCTCGTAAGATTCCTCGAACTCCTCGTTGTCGACATCGTCCCAGTCCATGGTGGACCCCGGGTAGCCGGCCTCAACGACATCGAGGACGTTTTCCACGACCTCTTCAATGTCCATCTCAGAGGTGTCCAGAATGAACGCGTCCTCGGCTGGCTTCAGCGGAGAGGTCGCACGGTTGCTGTCGAGTTCGTCGCGGCGGATGACGTCGGCAAGCACGGTGTCGAAGTCGGCCTCACGACCAGCAGCGATGTCCTGGTCGTAGCGGCGGCGAGCGCGGACTTCTGCGGAGGCGGTCATGAAGATCTTCGCCGGGACGTCCGGGAGAACGACCGTGCCGATGTCGCGGCCTTCCACCACACAGCGCACAGCCGATGCGGCCAGCGAACGCTGGAGTGCGACCAGGTTGGTGCGCACGGCCGGAATCGCGGAGACCGCCGACACGTTGCGGGTGACCTCCGGGCCGCGAATCTCGCCGGAGACATCCTCGCCGTCGAGGAGGACGGCGGTGGAGTTCGGGTCATCGGAGACTTCCAGTGGCAGGGCGGCCGTCGCCTTGGCCACGGCTTCCTCATCAGTCGGGTCGATGCCCTGGCGCAGCACCCACAGGGTGGCAACGCGGTACATAGCGCCGGTGTCCAGGTACTTTGCACCCAGCTCGGTTGCGACCATCCGGGAGACAGTCGACTTGCCAGTGCCGGAAGGGCCGTCGATGGCAACCAACAGCATGTCGTCAGTGTTCTGCTCGCTCATGTGGGCTCCTTCAGCTCCTTGGTTTTCTTCGTTCTTCTTCACTAGTGCCATTTACAGCCCCACCGCGTTGTAGAGGGAGGTCAGCTCAGCGCGGTTGAGTGCGCGGAGAGCGCCCGGGGTCTGCTCGCCCAGCTGGACAGTGTGAATCTTAGTGCGCACCAGGCGCTCGACCGGGAAGCCCGCAGTCTTGAGCATTCGGCGCACGATGTGCTTGCGGCCCTCATGCAGCTCGATGCGGACGATAGAGCGGCCCTGCCAGACGTCGATGATCTGCGCCATGTCCGCCTTAGCGATGCCGTCATCGAGCTCAATGCCCTTTTCCAGCTCACGCATGACCTTGGCGTCGACCTCGCCGACGACGGTGGCCATGTAGGTCTTGGTGACCTCGTAGCTCGGGTGCATCAGACGGTTGGCCAGCTCACCATCGTTGGTGAGCAGCAGCAGACCCTCGGTGGGCGCATCCAGGCGACCAACGTGGAAGAGTCGCTGACCAGCGCTAATCTTCTCACCGATGATGTCGCCCACACACGGGCGGCCCATGTCATCGTGCATGGTCGACTGCACACCACGCGGCTTGTTCAGGACGAAGTACTGCATGTCCTCATTGACGATGACGCGGGAACCATCAACGCGAATCACAGACGTGTTCGGGTCCACCCGCACGCCCTGTCGCGTCACAATCTTGCCATCGACCTCGACGCGGCCTTCGTCGATAAGCTTTTCCGCCATACGACGCGACGCCACGCCTGCCTGTGCAAGCACCTTCTGCAGACGTACGCCTTCACCTGCTTCGCTGTGCACGTGCTTGCCCGAACCGCGGCGGTTGTCGTCCACATGCTGGTGGCGCGCCGGGCGGGCGTTGGATACGTAGATGTCCTTCGCGTGGACGTTGGAGGTTTCCACCTTCGCGCCGCTGTCGCGACGGCTGCGGTTGCGCTGGGCGTTAGTGGAGCCGCGGTTGGATTGATTCTTACGGTTCTTGTGTGCCGGTGTGCCTTCTCGGCGAGCGGGTTTAGCCACTTGACCTACATCCTTTTCAAGCGTTGGAGAATGTTCTGTTTGTTAGAACGTCAGCGCCAGGCGACGCTGTTCTCTCCCCCGTGGGCCCAAAATGGCCGGTGGAAGCAGGTTAATAAAGAGAATTACAGAGAAAGCCTCGCGCCTTGTCGTGTAGCCACCTTAGCACGTTTCTAGTAAAGCGCCAGCTTAACGACGTCCCGCGCGGCCTCCACCTACAGCGCCTTTTACAGCGCTGCGGCCCACTCTCGCACGCCCGGCAGCCACTGCGTAGCTTTCGCCACAAACTCCTGCCGGCCCAGCGCGCCCGCTCCCGCCTGCACCGACCCCAGCAGCGGCACCCCGGTGATGCGCGGCAGTTCCTCCAGGTTCGTCTCAATGATCGGGTCGACCTCCGACGGCAGCGAACCGCCCACCAGCGCCGTGACATTGACCCCACGACCCCGCGCCACCTCGACGGTGAGCTCCGCCTCGTTCAGGCAACCCAAATCCAACCGCGTCACGACCACCATCTGACTACCCGGCAGCAACCCCGCCAGCTCCGGCATCGCCCAGTCCTCGCCGAGTCGCACCAGCAAGCCGCCCGCGCCCTCCACGAGGACAACGCGGTTCGGCCCGTCGATAAGCTTGATCTTCTCCGCGATCTCCGTGGCGTTCGGCAGGCGCATTCCCGCGCGCTGCGCCGCCGCCACCGGCGCCATCGGCTCGGGGTAACGCTCGAAGCCATGCAGGTTATCGATCCCCGTCAGCTCCGCGACAGTGTCCAAATCACCGCCATCTGGGCCCGGAAAACCGGTCTGAATTGGCTTGACGACGTGCACCTCCTTACCCTCCTCGCGAAGTGCCGCCGCCAGGGCTGCCGTGCCGATGGTCTTACCAATATCGGTACCGGTGCCTGTGACAAGGACGATGCTCATGGTGGTTGATGCTCCTTTTTGGTTGCGCTACTTGCGTTTTTCCTCCGCGGCGACGATGGCGGCGATGGCCTCACAGATGCGATCGACCTCGTCATTGGTGCTGATATACGGCGGCATGGTGTACACCAACTTGCCGAATGGCCGCAGCCACACCCCGGCATCGACAGCCGCTGCCGTGGCCAAGCCCATGTCCACCGGGCGCTGCATCTCCACGACCCCGATTGCGCCAAGAACACGCACGTCGGCCACGGCATCGCTGCTGGCTAGGGGCTGGAGCTGGTTGCGAAGTCGGGACTCGATGCGCGGGACATCCTCACGCCACTGCCCCTCTGCAATCAGGTCGAGCTGCGCGCAGGCCACGGCACAGGCCAACGGGTTGCCCATGAAGGTCGGGCCGTGCATGATGCCTCCGCCTGCGCCACTGGAAATGGTGCGAGCCACGTCGGCGGTGGTGAGGGTGGCTGCGAAGCTCATAAAGCCGCCGGTCAGCGCCTTGCCGACACACATAATATCCGGCACAATCCCGGCCGCCTGCGTCGTGAACAGGTCACCGGCCCGGCCGAAGCCGGTGGCGATCTCATCCGCGATGAGCAGAATCCCGTGCTTGTCACACAGCTTCCGGAGCCCCACAAGCAGCTCGTGGTCATGGAACCGCATGCCACCAGCGCCTTGGACCACCGGTTCAATAATGATGCCGGCGACGGAGTCGTCGATAAGCGAATCGAAGTGCGCGAGATAGCGTGCGCGCTCCTCCTCGGTTGTGCCGCGGGCGGGTGGTTTGTCGGCGAAGACCTGCGGAGTCCACTGCCCCGTCCACAGCGAATGCATGCCGCCCTCGGGGTCGCAGACGGTCATGGGCGCGCGAGTGTCGCCGTGATAGCCGCCGCGCCAAGTGGCCAGGCGGGTGCGCTCGGGATGGCCTTTGGCCTGCTGGTACTGCAGCGCCATTTTGATCGCCACCTCGACGGAGACCGAACCCGAGTCGGAGTAAAAAATGGCATCGAAGCCGGGGCCTGCGAGCTTTAGGAGCTTCTCCGCCAGTTCGATGGCCGGACGGTGTGTGAGTCCGCCGAACATGACATGCGACATCGTGGTGGCCTGCTTCTTCGCGGCTGCGACCAGCTTCGGGTGCGAGTGGCCGTGACAGGCGGCCCACCAGCTGCTCATGCCGTCGATGAGGGTGCGGCCGTCGGCGAGGTGGAGGTTCACACCCTCGGCGGACTCGACCAGCTTGGGCGCAACCGGCGACGGGATGGGGCCGTATGGGTGCCAGATGTGGTCGGCGTCGAATTGGGCGAGGTCGGCGGCGGATGCTTGCGTTGGCTGCGGTGTAGGCGACTTCGCGGATGCTGGTGCAGGTGACGGTACGAGTGGTTGGGTGGTTTCCGAGGCTGTCATGATACTCAAGCATAATACCTGTACAACGCCAGACTTGAACACCGTTCGGGGTTGGTGGTAGCACCTCCGGCGATGGCTACATAGACTCTCAGCGACTTCACGACACCCATGTCACCTCGTGGCAGCTGTGGAGGTGGCATGAGGTGACACCCGTGTCGTGAAGTGGAGTTTTGGGATGGAGTTTGGGGGGGGGGCGGCAGCGGCAGCGGGCAGCGGGCACCGGCAGCGGCTGCGGCAGCGGGGCTAAGCCCGATGAGCCAGCCAGCTAGTACAGCCGCCCCGCCTGGCTCCACACTCGTCGGCGACGCATGGCCAACTCGGCCGCCTTACCTGTGATTGTGATGGGCTGCCGCGCGAAGGCGTAGTTTCCGCGATAGCAACTGCCACCATTTGCCAGGTGACGTCGGATTTCTGCGGCCGCTTGCCGCAAGGTGGCTACGGCGGTGCCGTCGAAAAGCTGTGACCAGACGATTCGGATAACATTCAGTCCGAGATTCTTCAGGCGCTTCTCGCGCTCCAGCTCCTTTGCGATTGCCACCTGCGTGTCCGCGACCCCGCCGTCGGTGTATTTCATACGGCCATCGAACTCGACGATCAGCCCAAGTTCGGGCAGGTAGAAGTCCACGCGTGCGATGAACCCACGATCATCCCGAAAGGAAACCTGCTGAAGCAACGGAGCCCGAGAATCGTTGACAGAAGCTAGCCCCGCCTGGACGATTGCTTCTTTAGTGAGCGACTCGCCGATGCTTTCCGACGACGCTGTCGCCTGCCGCAACAACCTCCTGGCCTGTGCATTTCCCGGAGCACGCGGATATGCATCCAACGTGGCCAACAGTTCCTCGGTGTCGGTGTGGCGCTGGAGGGCGGCGTCGGCAAGCACTAGTGCATTGTGCGGGGTGCGGGAACGGCAGACGTCGATGACGGACTTTGGGACATCGGTGACGAGGCGGCCATCGATTTCTACGATGTCCTCGGGGAGAATCCGGCCGGAGACGCGGATGAGGCGTTTGTGCGGCTGGTACGGGCCATTCGGCGTGCTTCGCGATTGCCCGCGCGTGCGGCCGGAGTTGGCTATCGCGATGGGAGTGTTGTGCGTAAGTAGAGGTAAACCGTGGAGAGCAGCGGCGGCATCGCGGGTGATTACGGTGGCGGTACCGCGATGGATGAGCGCTTTGATTTCCAGGATATAACGTTCGGTGCTGTTTAGGGTGAGCCACCTGTCGACAGGCGCGTACGCGCCGTGTGCGAGCCACAGGAGGCTGCCGCTTTTGGCTCGCTGGCGGAGATCTCGGTCGGAGTGCTGGCCGATTCGGGAAATTGCGAATGTGCTGGGGCGGGCGCATTCGCGCTGCTGGCCGGTACGGATGATGTCGTCGGCGTCGAAGATCCACTGCGGCATCGGATTGCGCTCCTGAGGTCCATGCATTTGCTGGCTGGCGGGTGGTGGTGTGAGTGTTGGTGAGTGTTTGCGTGTTTGCGAGTGTTTGCGAGTGCTTGTGAGTGCTACGTTCTCATTTTTGGGCTCACACGGAGGCTCAGGAGGCGTCGATTTGGCGTCGACTGTGGATAGTTTGCAGTTTTCGGGAGTTATCCACAGTGTGTGTGGTGGGTGTGGTGGGTGTGGTGTGGTGGGTGTGGTGGGTGCGGTGGGGGTGCAAAGGCTCGCAGTGAGCTGTCGTGAGCAGCAAACCCAGCCCCAAAATGCGACTTCACGACACCCATGTCACCTCGTGGCAGCTGTGGAGGTGGCATGAGGTGACACGCGTGTCGTGAAGTGGGTTAGCCGATGGAGCGAGCCCCGCAGCCCCGCGGCCCAGCTAGGCCCCCTGTCCAACCGCCCCAGAACCCCACCTAGTCCAACGGCTCGTCGATCAAGTCGACCTCAGGCAGCAGCGGAGCCAAATCAGGCAGCTGGTCCAGCGAATCAATCCCCAAAAGCTCCAGGAACAGCGTCGTCGTAACGTACAAATGCGCGCCGGTTGCCGGGTCCTCTCCGGATTCCGCAATCAGACCGCGCGCGACCAGCGTGCGCATCACACCATCAACATTGACACCACGCACACCGGAAACCTGCGCACGCGTGGCCGGCTGTCGGTAAGCCACCACTGCCAGCGTCTCCATAGCTGCACGTGAGAGCTTCGACTGCGAGCCATCCAGCAAGAATCGCTCGACCGCGCTGGCGTGGGCGGGAGCTGTGTAAAACCGCCAGCCCTCATCCGTTTCGCGTAGCTCGATGCCGCTGCGACGTGCACGGTATTCGTACTCGATTTCTCGAAGCACGTCACGGATATCGCTTGCGGAAACATCCAGCGCCCGCGCCATATCCTCCGCCGCCACCGGCGTATCGACCACAAGCAGAATCGACTCCACGCCCGCTCGCAACGGGTCAATGGGCGGCAACTGCGCCGAAGAAGCAGACGCAGACTCCGTGGCCTGCTCGGATGGTGCGGAACTGGTTTCGCTCATGCGCGTCAGATTACGCAACCTCTCGCGCCGGGCGCTAATTAGTGGCCGCTAATTAGCTGGGCCCCCAACTCAGCCCACGCCCGCCCCAGCCCAACAGCCAGCACAGACCAACAGCCACCTACTCCCAGTTCGCCGCCGCCACGACGGCCGGATCCACGTCGAGGCCGGTCCAGGCCACGTGGATTTCCTCCAGCGCCTCCTCCTGCTCCACACCGATCGCCTTGGCACGGTAGAGCTCCAGCAGCGCGAGGAACCTCCCGACAACCTCCATGGACACGCGACATTCCGATGTCAGCTGGGTAAAAGTCAGCCAAGTCCCCTCGCCTGCCAGCCGCAGCGAGTCCAGAATCTTGCCCGCCTGTTCCGGCACGGACACGGGCACGCCGTGGATGTGCCCGATACCGACTTCCTCCGGCGGCTTTGGCCGCATCACGACGGCCGCAAACTCGGCAAACTCCCCGAGCGTCATGCCCAGGCGCACGGGCGGCAGCAGCTCCTCGAACTGCTTGTCCGGCCCCACAGATCGCGGATAGCGCCGCGGCGCGGTCTTCTGCCACTCCTCGAATTGGTCGGCCACCTTGCCATAGGCCTGGTACTGCAGCAGTCGGGCGAACAGCAGGTCGCGTGCTTCTAGCAGTTCGAGGTCTTCTTCGCTGTCGACGTCGCCACGCGGTAGGAGCCGTGCGGTTTTGAGGTCGAGCAGCGTCGCTGCCACGACGAGGAATTCCGTGATTTCGTCGAGGTCACTGACTGCGTCGAGACTGCGCGTGTATGCGATGAACTCGTCTGTGACCGCCGCCAGCGCGACTTCGGTGACGTCCATCTTTTTGCTGCTGATCAGCTGCAGTAGCAGGTCGAAGGGGCCGCTGAAGTTCGCGAGCGCGACGCGGAAGCCCGTAATCTCTTCCTGCACGCCCTCGCTTGACGACGGTTCGGGAGTGTAACTATCCGGGGAAGTCACCTATTATTTGCGGCCTTTGCGCTCGATGACCTCGCGGGCCAGGTTGCGGTACTGTGCCGCAGCTGGGGTGTTCGGCGCCCAGGTGGTGATGGGCTCACCGGCGACGGAGGTTTCCGGAAAGCGGACGGTACGGGTGATGACCGTATCGAAGACCTTGTCACCGAAGACCTCGATGAGGCGTTCCATGACTTCCTTGGCGTGGCGCGTGCGGCGGTCGAACATGGTGACCAGGATGCCGGAGACTTCCAGGTTGAAGTTCAGGCGGTCGCGGACCTTGGCCACTGTGTCGGTGAGCAGTGCCAGGCCGCGCAGGGAGAAGTATTCGGCCACCATTGGGATGATGACGCCCTCGGCGATGGTCAGCGCATTGACGGTCAGCAGGCCCAGCGACGGCTGGCAGTCAATGATGATGAAGTCGTAGTCATTCATCACTGGGCGCAGCGCGCGGCCCAAGGCCTGTTCGCGGCCGACTTCGTTGACAAGCTGAATCTCCGCAGCGGACAGGTCGATGTTGGCCGGGACGAGATCCAGGCCGGAGACTTTGGTGTGGTGGATAGCGTCGCGGACATCGGTGGTGTCGTCGACGATGAGGTTGTAGACGGTCAGGTCGAGTTCCTCATGCGGGACACCCAGGCCGGCGGATAGTGCGCCTTGCGGGTCCAAGTCAACGAGCAGGACTTTACGACCGAACTCCGCCAGTGCCGCGCCCAGGTTGATGGTCGAGGTGGTTTTACCCACGCCGCCCTTCTGGTTACACATTGCCAGGATGACCGCGGGGCCGTGACTGGTCAGGGGTGCGGGTTCCGGTAGCTCGCGCACCGGACGACCGGTGAGACCGAGTTCAACTCGATCGGCCTCAAACAACCCTTCTTCAGCCACAGTCAATCCCTCTTCCTTGAAGATTTCTCATCAATTCTACTGCGCTACGTAAAACCGCCACGTAATACCGCCATATATTACCGCCACGTGGTAGCGCTACATACTACCGCCGCATATTACCGCGAGTATTCAGCCCGTGGGTGAGCCCCCGCCCAGACTCGTCGCATATTCTCCGCGGTAATCATGGTGTAAATCTGGGTCGTCGTCACGGAGGCGTGTCCGAGCAGCTCTTGGACTACGCGCACATCGGCACCACCTTCAATGAGGTGCGTGCCGAAACTGTGGCGCAAGGTGTGCGGGGAAATTTTCACGCTCAGCCCGGCGCGCTCACCCAACTCCGCCAGTGTATTTCCGGCCGACTGTCGCGACAGCCTGCGTCCCAGCGAGTTGATAAACAGCGCCGGCCCGGAGTTCGCCCGCACCCAGCTCGGCCGCCCGCGGGTCAGCCACGCATCCAGCGCCGCCATGGCCGGCGAGCCCACGGGCACGATGCGCTCCTTGCCACCCTTGCCACGCAGTAACACGAGGTTGGTTTCGCGGTCCACGTCATCGATATCCAGACCGGTAACCTCTGAAACACGGGCGCCGGTCGAGTACAGAAACTCCACCAGTGCACGGTTGCGCAAATCCGTCACGTCCGCGGTGTCGTCATTGGGGATGGACTCGATTAGCCGGGTGACCTCATCAATGCTGAGTGCCTTCGGATACCGCGAAGGCTGCTTCGGCGGCGCCACCCGCTTGGCGACATCCACCTCCAACGCGCCCTCACCCACCGCGAACTTGTGGAAGCTCCGCACAGCCGACAGCGACCGCGTCACCGAGGTCGGAGCCAGCGCCGGCCTGCCCGCCGACTTATCTCCCCGCGCGAGATACGCCAGGAACTCAGTCACATCCTGCTCGGTGACCTGCGCCAATTCCGTGCGCCCGATCTCCCGCAGGTAGGTGCGGTACTTCTCCAAGTCGCGCTTATAACTGGCGAGCGTATTCGCCGACAGGCCCTTTTCCACCGCGAGGTAGGTCACGAAGGCGTCGACAAGCGCGTCAATCGAACTCATCGGATGCGTTTCAGGTCCGCGCCGGCGCCGAGCTGCTCTGTTCGACGCTGAGCCAGAGTCGTCGGTCGAATGTCGAACGGCTCCGCGACCGAGCGCGGCGTCGCACCCCTCAGCAGCACCTCCGCCGCCAGCAGAATGCCGGACAGCGCGATGCCATTGAGGATCTCTCCGCGCAGCGCCATCGCCACCGCCTCATCCACCGCGATCCACGCCGCAGTCATGTCTGCTTCCTCATCGTGGGCTTCCGGCTTATCGACGGCACGGAGCCCCCTGGCCAGATAGATCCGAACCGCTTCCTCTGCGAAGCCGGGCGAGCTGAACATATCGGTAAGCAGGGACCAGGACTCAGCCTCCAGCCCGGCTTCCTCAACCAGCTCCCGCTTGGCGGCCTCCAGCGGGTCCTCGTCCGCGACATCGAGGAGCCCGGCCGGCAACTCCACCAGGCGCTTCCCTGCCGCCTGCCGCCACTGATTCAGCAGGTAAAGGCGGTTATCCTCATCTGCGGCAACGACCGCAACAGCGCCGAAATGCTCCACGATCTCACGGGCGGACACATTCCCACCCGGCATCCGCACCTGGTCGCGGCGGACCGCGAGAATAGGTGCCTCGAGAACAATCTCGGAATCAACAACGTCAAATTCGTGCGCCATGAGTTTCACTCTAATAGGTAGGGCGGATTCGACCTCGCGAAGCCAAGGTTAGTTGCGCTTGAGGGCTGCGGCGATGAGGCCGTCGAAAAGCGGATGAGCGTGGGTGGGGCGTGACTTCAGCTCCGGGTGCGCCTGCGTGGCCACGAGGTATGGGTGTACGTCCGTGGGGTACTCGACGAATTCGACGAGCTTGCCGTCCGGCGAAGTGCCCGAGATAACCAGGCCGGCTTCTTCGAGCTGGGCGCGGTAGGCGTTGTTGACCTCGTAGCGGTGGCGGTGGCGCTCGGTAACTTCGGTAGCGCCGTAGAGGCGCGCGGCGACGGAGTCTTCGGCAAGCTTCGCCGGGTAGGAGCCCAGGCGCATGGATCCGCCCAGGTCAGCCTCACCGGAGACGGCCTGGAGCTGTTCCTCCATCGTGGCGATCACCGGCTCGGCCGCGTTCTCGTCGAACTCAGTGGATGAAGCGCCGTCAACGCCTGCGGTGCGCGCCGCCTCGATGACGACACACTGCATGCCCAGGCAGATTCCCAGCAGTGGCGTGCCGGTTTCCTTGGCGTAGCGGATGGTCGCAATCTTGCCTTCGATGCCGCGACCGCCGAAGCCGCCGGGGATGACGATCGCGTCAACGCCGGCCATGTTCTTCTTCAGCCCCTCCGGGGTTTCGCAGTCATCGGAGGCGACCCAGCGGATGTTCGCCTTCACGCGGTGGGCGAAACCGGCGGCACGCACAGCTTCCGCGACGGACAGGTAGGCGTCCGGCAGGTCAATGTACTTGCCGACGAGCGCCACCGTGACCTCGCCCTTCGGGTTGTGGACGCGCTCGAGCAGGTCTCCCCACACGGCCCAATCCATGTCGCGGAACGGCAGGTTGAGGCGGCGGATGATGAAGGTGTCCAGGTGCTCTTCATAGAGGACCTTCGGGATGTCGTAGATGCTCGGCGCATCCGGGCAGGACACCACTCCCTCGCGGTCGATGTCGCACATCAGCGCAATCTTGTTCTTGAGGGAGTCCGGGACGTCGCGGTCGCATCGCAAAACGACGGCATCGGGAACCAGACCAATCGAGCGAAGCTCAGCCACCGAGTGCTGGGTGGGCTTGGTCTTCAGTTCCTTGGAAGGGCCGAGGTACGGAACCAGCGACACGTGCAGGTAGAAGACGTTTTCGCGGCCGACGTCGTGACGCACTTGACGCGCGGCTTCCAGGAAGGGCTGCGATTCGATATCGCCGACGGTGCCGCCGATTTCGGTGATGACCACGTCGGGCTTTTCGCCGTTCGCGTCCGCGTTCCCCATGGCGACGATGCGGGATTTAATCTCGTCGGTGATGTGCGGGATGACCTGGACGGTCTGGCCGAGGAATTCGCCGCGGCGCTCCTTGGCGATGACCGAGGAATAGACCTTGCCGGTGGTGACGTTGCCGCCGGCGGAGAGATTGCGGTCGAGGAAGCGCTCGTAGTGACCGAGGTCCAGGTCGGTTTCTGCGCCGTCTTCGGTGACGAAGACCTCGCCGTGCTGGAAGGGGTTCATGGTGCCCGGATCCACATTGAGGTAGGGATCGAGCTTCTGCATAGTCACTTTCAGACCACGCGAGGTGAGCAGGCGGCCGAGCGAAGCCGCAGTTAAGCCTTTGCCGAGGGAGGAGGCAACGCCTCCTGTAACGATGATGTATTTCGTAACCACGGGACTTCAGAATATCGCTTGCGCGGGTGTGAACGCAAGCGACTTTTCATAATGGCGGATGTTGATTACGCAACTAGGTAAGGCTCTCGAAAATCATGGTCGCCTGGATGCATAAACGCGATCACGTCGTTACCCTCGGGGCTATGACTGATTTAACGAATAAGACCATTGCAGTATTGGCCACTGACGGATTCGAGGACTCCGAGCTGACTAGCCCGGCTGAGGCCGTGAAGGATGCCGGTGCGACCGTGCACGTTATCTCCACCGAAGAGGGCTCCATTGAGGGCAAGAATGGCACGAAGGTGGACGTCGATAAGCTCACCAGCAGCGTTTCTGCTGATGATTACGATGCTCTAATCCTGCCGGGCGGCACCGTGAATGCTGACCAGATCCGCATCGATAAGGATGCCGTGGCCCTGGTGAAGGGATTCGCCGCAGCTAACAAGCCAATCGGCGTGATTTGCCACGGCGGTTGGATTCTCACCGACGCGGAAGCCTTGAAGGGCCGCACGATTACCTCCTACATCAGCGTCAAGACCGACCTGGTGAACGCTGGCGCTAACTGGGTCGACGAGGAAGTTGTCGTTGACGGCAACCTGATTTCCTCGCGCACCCCGGCTGACCTAGAGGCTTTCAACAAGGCTCTCGTGGAGAACTTCTAGGCCACTCGCCTGCCTCAACACTCATCAAAGGAAGGCTGTTGCCATGAGTTCATACTGGGATAATCCGGAGTCACTGTGGGATCAGATTCCACAAAATGATCAGGAAGATGCTTCCGAGCAGCAGCCTTCCGCGGCTGAGCAGCCTCCCGCGCAGCAGCCCTCCACGCCCGAGCAACCTCCCACACCTGAACAGCTTCCGCCACAGCAAATGCGTTACCAGGGATTGCTCTCGCACAACAACATCGTTATCCAGCAGATTCGAAATTTCATGGCGGATGATTTCGACATCCTGGATAGCGAGGGCAATTGCATCGGCAAGATTGAAACTACTGGCGGCACGTTGAGCCGCATGTTTATGGGCTCTCGTCGTCTGACAGTGTCCGAACCAGACGGCACTCCGGTATTCGTTATTACCGATCCGACCGATTTCGCCCTCGACAGCTACGAGGTCTACTACCCCGACCCGCAGGCAACAAGCCCTGAGGGCAAGCAGCAGGTCGGAGCAGACTCATCGCGCCTATTGGCAACTATTCAGCAGAAATTTGCGTTCTTTAAACGGCGACTGGAGATTTCTATCCCCGGTTTTGCTCATTGCGAGGTCAACGGCGACGTTTGGCATTACGACGCAACCTTCAAGATCAATGACATCGAAGTTGCACAGATATCCCGCAAGTGGTCGGGTTTCGCAAATATGCTAACCGGCAATGAGCGCTATCTACTGCAGCTCAAGGATGATTTACCACCACAATTGCGCGCTGCCATTATTGGTGCCGCCATTGCACTGGATTTGATGGCGAAAAAGGCGCGCTCCGACAGCTAGTAACTGCTGCCGACAACGCGCCCTACCCCTTGTCCGGTTCTACTGCCGGTTACTGTCGCGGTCGCGACTATCGCTACCGCGATTCCGCAGCCTGAGCAATACGTCCGTCGATTTCCGTGATGCCATCAGAAACGGCATTGACGTGTTCTGGACGAACACCGGCATTGTCATTGATGCCGCCTTCCACAAAGCCAGTTACCGGCACACACGGAACTTCTACGTTGCGCCCCAGCGCATTGGCGACCTGCGCAATTGCCCGTGGCGAGAAAGTTAGTCCGATGTGGCCCGACAGGTCCGCAGAGCACCCATCCTGCAGCAGAATGTTGTTGGACGTTGGTGCCTGCCACTGGCTTGCAGCCATTGGAGTGACGGCTTCATCAACCTGGGTAGAGATTGCAACATAGTTGACACCGGGCTGCTCCAAGCCGCCCTCATTCATCTTGGCCATGAACTCGCTATGCTGCAGCAGATCCACCAGGCTCGGGCTGACGATGTACCCCGCAGCCTTGTTGCCAGCATTGTCGAACTGGTCGAGCTGCTCCAAACCATAGGAGATACCGAGCAGCGATGTGCCGTGCAGGACGCCCGCCAGGGACACAACCGTGCCTATACCCCGGCCCTGCTCCTGCTTGGCGTAAGCGGCAGCCAATGTGCCACCAGCAGAGTGACCAACAATATCGACGGCGGTAGCACCAGTTTCAGCCTTGAGAGCGTCAATCTTTGCAGTCAGCTCAGCCAAAGCGGTGTCGAGCGGGGTCATGTTGCGCATGGTTGGAATAGAGCCCAACACCGAAAACTCGTCAGGGCCCAGCTTGCCGACGTTAAATGCGTACAGACACTTCCCCATTGCCTTTAGCTCTGGTGCCATGCGCGCATAGGTTTGGTACGAGTTCGAGTTCATCCCGTGGATCATGACCACCGGATTCTCACCAGGAGCAGGAACACACTGCACGTTTGTGCCCTCTGGACTGGTGTTTTCCGTCATCCCCTGGTTGACCATGACAGTGGGGAAATCATTTGCCTTTGGGCCCCACTCGCCCATTTCGGTCCAGGACAGGACCTGACCATTACCAGTTGCCGAAGCCGGTGCGGCAACCGCGATAGGAGCCGCTGCCACAGCGACACCAGCTGCGGCTACCAGTGCTGTGGCCGACCGTGCCAGCTTCGAAAATGCCCGATGAGTGCCCATGATTACTCCTTGCATAGAGCAGTGAATAGTAAAACGGTTCCAATAAGAACTACGGCATGGGAAAGAGCAAAAACAGGCTATGAATCGCTATCGTACTCTGAAAGGCGACCAATCAAAGCCCCTAAATAGGGTTAATAAAATGTGAACTAAATATAACTATAATACTATCCACCTCCAGCTCTGCAGGCTTTTAAAGTGATACCGACCACAGGTCAAAACAAGCCATACTTCCGTTGCAATGCCACAGGATTGCTACCGATACCTAAATCGCCGGTGAGGCTAAACACCTGTTCCACAATCATTTCGAACAGCCAGCACTACGGGCGCTCGGCGCCTCCAACCCAGAAAGCAGCACAGAATCGACGACACAATCCACTACCAAGACTCCTAACCTGTCGACACCCCCGACCTGGACAACGGAAAGCCCCGGGGCCACTGGTTACACCGGCGCTCCCACTGGTGAGCCGACGGCTATAAACAAAACAATTTCGCATTGTGCGAAATCCTCGCAGGGACTCTACGAACAAGGCACCACCTGGTTTACCGACGGCACCTCCGGCTGGACACAGTATTGCGCCAACAATTTCTATGACGGTCCTTCCACGAACACCGCCCCGGAGCCTCAGAACAACGAGCCATCCCCGTGGGTTCAAGGCCAAATCGACTGGGCCGATTGCCTGAACTCTGGCCATTCCGAGGAAGAGTGTCGCGAGATGTTGAATTAGGCAACCCCGCCGCCTTCCACGAGATATGATGCGCAAGTCCGACTCTTCCCTGCTGTCCGGCACCTGGGTGGACCGCATGTGGGGAACCAAGATCAAGGACAAGCGCAAGGCAGCCAAGCAGGATGCCACCGACGGTAAGCCGTCGATTAACCCGCCGTGGACTGCAGCCCGCGGCTCCCGCGTGCTGACCATCATCGCACTCGTGGTCATCACCATCGCTGCATTTGCCGAGACAGAAATCTCCGCCTCGAGTTTCTTCACCGGCCTGGCCAACCTGCCAGAGACCATGGCGCTGTTCCTGCCGCCGTCCTCCGGTGGTATTGCCGGCGAGATTGTCCAGCTGCTTCTCGATACCCTGCAGATCGCCTTCGCCGCCACCTTCCTCGGCGCTATCCTCGCCATCCCGATTGGCGTCATGGCTGCCTCCAACGTGGTCGCCAACAAGTGGGTACACGGCTTCTTCCGCGTTCTGATCGTGGTCATCCGCGGTATCCCGGAGCTGATTCTGGCCATCATCTTCGTGGTCATCTCCGGTCTGGGCCCGGTCGCCGGTACGCTCGCGCTAGCTCTAGGTGCCGTTGGTCTACTGTCCAAGCTGGTCGCTGACTCGCTGGAAGAAACCGACACTGACGTGCAGGAAGCCCTGCGCACTACTGGCGCAACCGAGTCGCAGATTTTCTTCGCCGGCACCGTTCGCCAGGCAATCCCGTCTTTCATTGCCCACTGCCTCTACCTGCTGGACACCAACATCCGCTCGGCCACGTTGCTGGGTGTCGTCGGCGCAGGCGGCATCGGCTTCCAGCTGCTCAATGCTTCTCGAGTCAACCAGTTCGACGTCGTCACCTACATCCTCATCCTCATGGTCGCTGTCGTCCTCGTCGTCGAGGCGCTGTCCATGTGGCTGCGTGCCGCCGTCCGCTAATCCCCCCCCCCAGTCCCCGTCTCCTTCTACCGAAAAGGAAAATCTCCATGACTTATCAGCTCGCTATCTTCGACATGGCTGGCACCACCATCGACGACCGTGACGAGGTCTACCGCGTCCTCCGCGAAGCCACCGAACGCGAAGGCGCTCGCTACTCCGACGAGACTTTCCAGCAATACATGGGTACCGAGAAGTTCTGGGCGATTGGCAATCTGCTCCGTGAGGGCGGCATCGAGCCGACCCCAGAGGTCCACAACCACGCGTGGGAGTTCTTCCGCGCCGAGCTTGCTCGCACGTACAAGGAAAACCCGCCGACCCCACTGCCAGGCGTCGAAGACATGCTGAACGCCCTCCACGATAAGGGCATCAAAATCGGCTTGACGACGGGCTTTGCGCGCGAAATCGTCGATATCATTGTCTCCTCCATGGGGTGGGACAACGGAATCATCGACACAGTTGTCGCCGGTGACGAAGTCGAGCACGGCCGCCCCGAGCCCGACCAGATCCTGGCTGTTATGGAGAAGCTCGGTGTGACCGACGAGGCGGCCGTGATTAGCTCCGGTGACACCGATGCCGATGTCCGTTCCGCCCAAAAATCTGGCGTGACAAGCGTCGGTGTGCTCACCGGCCACCTGACTCGGGAACAGTTCGACGCCCTCGGTGCCGACCACGTTCTGGATTCGTCCGCGAACCTGCTGGACCTTGTTGGAGAGTAGGACCCAGACTGTAGATCTGACCGAATAGGTACACAACACTGATGACAACTCCGACTCCCTCGACACCTTCCACTCCTACTGCACCGATGGAAAGGGCCCAGACACTTGTCTGGCACGGCGGTAGCGACTTTCGCATGCAGGAAGTTCCTATTCCTGCTCTGCAAGAAGGCGAAACCCTAGTGGAAATCACCACCGCTACGATCTGTGGCTCCGACCGTCACACCGTGCTCGGTCGCCGCAGCGCACCGTGCCCCAGCGTCCTCGGCCACGAGGGAGTCGGAGTCGTCCGCGCCACCCGCAACCCAGATTTGCAGGTTGGCCAGCGCGTTGTGTTCTCTGTCACCGCGCCATGCATGGAGTGCGACCGCTGTGAACGCGGCATGACCGCCAAGTGCCGGAATTTGAAAAAGACTGGTCACGAGGCCTTCGATAGCGACTGGCCTCTTTCAGGGACCTATGCTTCCCATATTGTGCTGCGCAACCATCAGCCAGTGGTAGTAGTCCCCGACTCGCTTCCCGATGTCGCTGCCTCCATCGCGACCTGCGCCGGCGCCACAGTGATCGCTTGTATGGAACAGGCTGGACCCCTTGCAGGTAAACGAGTCCTGGTTATGGGCATCGGCATGCTCGGCCTCATCGCTGTTGAGGCAGCTGTTTTTGGTGGCGCCGCTGAGGTTGTGGCCATGGACCGCAACCAGACTCGGCTTGAATGGGCACGACAGTTGGGTGCGGTTGCGCCCGACCCGTCGGCTGCTGGTGCCGATTCCGAACCAGAGCCTTTCGATATCACCCTCGAGTTCTCCGGTAGCGAATTCGGAGTCGCTACCTGCATCGGCAGCCTCGACATAGGTGGTCGAGCGGTGCTGGCCGGAAGTGTTGCCACGTCACCGGCTTATGCCCTCGATCCGGAGTGGCTCGTCCGTGGCTGGCGCACCATCACCGGTGTCCATAACTACGAGCCACGGCATCTTGCGCAGGCGGTAGAGTTCCTTGCTGACTCCCAGATTGATTGGGACACGGCTGTGTCGGGACCAATTGCGCTAGAGGATGTGCCTGCGGAGGTGGAGGCGGTGCAGGATATGTATTTGAGAGCGACTGTGACGTTTTCCTAGCAACCGCTGGAAAGAAAAGGTACGCAACAGAAAGAATTTCAACCAAGGCTGTTACCTATCTCAGAGGAGAACTGCGAAAAACATTTTCTAGGGCATTGAAATGAAAGACTTCATTGGATAAGAGATTATAGATGGTCAATAAATATTCTCGAAAACCAACATCCAAAACGAATCACAGCTTCTAATAGCAATTCAACAGCGGGTTATAATCCCAGTTTCAATTCCCTATTCAATAGCCCTGGAAGTCCATCCTTCGAAACAATTGAGAACGTGAAACAGCGAAACGCTGCACTTTTTGGAAAATTAAATATACTGAAACTAAACCCGGTTAATCATCCGCTATTCCAGATGCGGCAGCAACCAACGCTTCACGAAGCTCGCGATCCACAGCATAGATATGTAGCCCGTGTACCCCTCGAGTAAGTAAGACATTAAGCTGATTCTTCAACAGTTCTTCAGCGAAGGACTGTTTCGACCCGTCTTTCAACGTTCGTTTATTCTTCACATTTGGGTTCCACGACTCAGATGGGTCAAAGATAATCTTTCCATCACGATATTTGACAGAGGGGCCAATAATGACACCAGCATAGTTCAGGTCAAAACCTTGGATAGTAAAAATAGAACCAATTTCATCAATAGTTTGTGGGCGCTCTGCCCAGCTCAGCTGTAGACCTGCAGTCTTCTTCTCAGTACTCTTCTTTTGATTGTTCCATGGCATTGAAAAATCACCGACTCGAACCCGCCAGAGTTCATTCTCCGCAGGTGGCCGAGCACTCGAAAACTGCCAATCATACGTGGCTATTAACCTAGATAATCCTTCCTCTACATTCGACGCTTTGTCCTTAATTGACTCGTAAAGCTGGTTAGGATCATCGAAAATCTTAATACTATATTTATTATCCTCCGGAATTTTATGGATAATACCGTCATCGACAAAAGAGCGTACCCACTGAATGGTATCCTCCGAGGCAAGCATCCTCATCTGAAGCTTTAAATCAATACTTTTATCGACTCGTTGCTCCATCCATTCCAAATCCGCCGGCTCCCACACCTGATTTGCGGCAAGAATCTGGTCAGGATCAAATACTGCTACCACTACATGTGCACGTTCGAGAATATCTTTGAGGTGATTTTTACCCCTGTACGACTGTTTTCCTTGCGTCCATAGCAAATGAGCTTCGTCGATTAGAACGACATCTACCTTTTCCCCAGGATTCCGATGATTGATAAAGGATGTCGGCTTCATGACTTTAAGATTCTTGGTACTCGAAATACCGAGTTTTTCAGCAACCTGCTGATAAACAGTAACCTGCTCATCGTGGTTGACTAGCATATACGCGTCAAGGGTCGATTTCCCAAGATGTTCTTCGATAGCTGGGAGCTTTTGATTCAAGTCATAAAAAACGCTGCTAAGCAATACTGTTTTGCCGGTTCCAGCAGCGCCTGAGACCATAATCAGCCTAGAGTCGCCGATTGATTGCATTTGATCTACAACTGCATTAATTATCTCAAACTTTGCATCAGACTGCTCTGTAGTTAGCTCATGGAAAGGTGATGCTTTAAAAAGTGCAGATTCGCGGATAATACGTTCAGCTGGAAATAGCTGTTGATCCAGCGCATGTAGTTTAGACCAAATCTGGGTGAAAGATTTGTCTAAATGCTCTTTGGTGAAGTAATCACCTTGCGCATTTGTTCGCGCATTCTCAGTAGCAACACTGGTCTCACTGGCAGACTTCACCGATTCGTTGCTAGGCAAGTACTGCATAAGTCGATTCTCAATATCCAGAGTCAACGACTTATTAAATAGAGAGTGCCCAATCACGTACATCTGGGTCCCAGCGCCATCACGTAAATCAATCCAGAGATTTCGCTTGGAGTTAGATGCCTTTGTATCCCCCTCGAGATGTTGGGTCGTTCGCTGGACAATCGAGTTCGTTTCCCCCACATAGACTCGATAGGATCCCTTGTTGTCCCGCAATGAAATGATGTAGACCGTAGGGTAGTCAATAATAAAACGGCGGTAAGGAATGTCTTTGCCTTTTAGCTCGTCGATGCCACTACTTGCGTAGTCGACTCGCTCAACAAATGCCCTTGGGGCTGGAAGCAGTTTTCTCTTGCTCACGTTACAACCTGTCGTGCTTAAGCGAACTTCCCGTGCTTTTACTACGCGGATAGCGCACTTCATTTAAGGCGATTTTCTTCGCAATCGCCTCATTAGGATCGATTTCAGCCCTACGAGCCAGTAAAAGGCAGTAGCTCAGCACATCTGCAAGCTCATCCTCGAGATCGGCTTTTTCGTATTCTGCGTCCCATTGAAAAAGTTCGAGCAACTCAGCAGACTCAATTGAGATCGCTTTAGCAAGATTCTCAGGAGTATGAAAAACCTCCCACTTTCTGTCAGAAGAGAACTTGAAAAGCTGCTCTACTGTTTCCCGACTAACTTCCATGTGTTTTTACCTTTTCAAGTCCCCAACAACCCCGACCTGCCCCGCCGCATCCGACACAGCGTCTACACGCTTCACGACAGGGTCGGCGCCCCAGCGCTCGTCCGGTAGAGCGCTGACGCCTTCGCGTCCATAACCGTCAGTCCCCACCACTACGTGACCAGCAGCATCGTCACCAGCACCAAAGCCCTCAGCAAGCGCAACGGCAAGATCCGCTACTAGGCCCGCACCGAACTCCGGGTCCTCGCCCTTGTCAATCGCAGCGCGCGAGACCGTGCCGTGATTACCAACAATCACGATGCCAGCAGCCGGGCGCAGGGTCCCCTCTTCATACTCGACAAAGCCGGCGCCCTTCAGGGCCTCCAGCAGTAGCTTCCGGTCAGCAGCGGAAGCTCGCTCTCCCCCATCCTTATCCAGCTCCAACACCGGAGCCAGCGCCTGGCCAGCCTGTCGGCCCGGCTCACGGCGCTCCGGATCCAGCTGCACATCAGCCGGCAGCGAGGTAGAAACCGTGTCCTTCAGTTCATCCGCACCAGCGGAAGAGAGGAACTTATCGGTCAGCTTCAACACGCCCGCATCCGGGGCGCCAGCAGCGCGCAGAGTCTCGGAAACCCCTGCAAGCTGCTCATCCGTAGCATCAGGAGTGGCGATAACCAGGACCGGCACGTCCTTCAAAGAGTCCTTGACAATCTCCCCGATGATGGGCTCGATGATGCGGTTAGCTTCATCGGCACGCGCTTGCTGCGCATCGGCACGTGCAACAGCGGCATCGCGCTCAGAGGCAGCACCAGTGCCAAAATCAATGCCAGCACCAGCGGGGTTGAGCACATAAGCACCCAGCGCAGCGCCTGCCGCAACACCGAGGGCAGCACCTGTCACACCGGCTGTAAACTTCCCGCTCCTGCGCTTCTTCGCCATCGCCCGTCCTACTCCCTACCTACGAAAGACTACTTAAACAGCCCCTGGAACCACAGTGCAATGGAGTTCCAGGTATCAATCAGATTCTCGCTGACAGAACCATCACCGGAAGTACCAGCGATAGCGAAGATCACCGCAACGGCGACAAAGATAGCCAGGATTGCCCAGGCCACACCGAAACCACGGCTATTGACCTGGTAGAGGTCGGCGACCATGCGACCGTCGACAAGCTTCTCCCCGACCTTCAAACGCGACAGCAATGCCGACGGCACACCGCTTTGATCCTCAGCGTGGTAGATGCTGTCGATGTTCTGCGGCGCGCCGACGGAGACGACCATGTCGGCGTCGTGATGCGCGGCGAAGACCAGCGCCAGGTCAGTGGCGGAATCGGACAGCGCCGGGAAGGTCATGGCACCAATGCCGAGGTCCTGAATGCGCTCAAGACCCACCGCGTGACCGTCCGGGTCGGCAGGCAGGATCACGCAACCGGCAGACCGCAGCGCCTCGGAGTTGATGTTCTCCGGATCACCGATGATGTAGTCCGGCTCGTACTTCAGGTCGAAGAGCGTGTCGGCACCGGTGTCGACGCCGATGAGCAGCGGCTCGTACTCGCGGATGAAGTTCTTTAAGTCTTCCAGCGTCTTGCGGTCTCCCTCACCAGGGCTGACCACAACGACCTTGCGGCCACGCAGCGGCTCCGTCTCGTCCGGAATGCCCAGGCCATCGATGTAGAGCGGGGACTCGGTCTTGGCGAACTCCACCAAGTTGCCGGAGAGAGCCTCCAGGCGGTCGACCATGCTGGTGCGTCCCTCGTCGAAGGCGCGCTCAAGCTCGTCCTGGTCGACCTCGTCGCCCTGACCAATCAGGCGGTCACCGTGGTAGAGCTTGCCGTCGTCAAGCCTGCCCTTCTTGCCGTCCTTGAGCTTCTCAAAGACCTCGTCGCCGACGTTCTGCACCATCGCAATGTCGGCGTCGCGCATCATCTGCGGGCCGTAATTCGGCACAAAACCCGTGGTAAACGCACCAGTGTTCACCACTGCGGCGACCTTGGCATCAATCAACTGCTGTGCCAGTGGACGCGAGATATCCGGCGCATCGATCACCACGATGTCGCCTTCGCCCATGCGCTTGAGCGCACGCTCCAGGCGGGAACCGTCCCGCACAGTCCCCGAAATGCCAGGAAGATCTTTTTCGTTCCGAGAGAACAGACTCATGGCACTTAGTGAAACATAAGTGCAGCTACTTGGCCGAGAAGGCGCGCCGAGCTTGATCCAGAAGATCTTGCGCATGCGCGCGTCCGGATTCCGAATCGTCCAAGCCCGCCATCATCCGCGCGAGCTCGTCAATCCGCTCCTCGTCCCCCAGGCTCGTCACCTTCGACGACACCGCCCCCGAACGGGCGTCCTTGCTGACCACCAAGTGTGTATCCGCAAACGCCGCCACCTGAGGCAAGTGCGTGACGACGATCACCTGGTTATTCACCGCCAACTGCTTCAGGCGCTTGCCAATCTCCACAGCCGCGCGCCCACCAACACCGGCATCGACCTCATCGAAAACCATCGTGTGTCCGGCTTGTCCTTCGGCGAGGACAACTTCCAATGCCAGCATGATGCGGGAGAGCTCACCGCCGGATGCGGATGAGGCCAGCGGGCGTGGCTCGGCACCTTCGTGGGCTCGGAGCTTGAACTCGATGTTGTCCACGCCAGCGGGGCCAAAGGTGTCGGCCTTGGCGATCTCCACCACCAGCGAGGTGTGCGGCATGGCCAGGCCCTTGAGTTCCTTGGTCACGGCCTGTTCCAGGTGCTTCGCGGCTTTTGCGCGGGCCTTGGAGAGCTTCCGCGCGGTGGTGCCGAGCTTCTTCTCCGCGGTTTTGATCTCCGCGGTGAGCTTGTCCAGCGCTTCGCCGGAGACATCTAGCGTGGCGAGCTTGCGCTCCGCCTTGTCCCGCCAAGCCAGCACACCTGCGATGTCCGGGGCGTACTTACGGGTGAGATTCTTGATCTCCACCTGGCGCTGCATGAGCTTGTCCAGGGATTCGGTTTCCTCCGGCAGGCCGGATAGAAACGCACCGAGACCAGCGGAAATCTCGGAGAGCTGGCTGGTCAGCTTATTGAGCTGATTGGAAAACTCGGTGAGCTCGTCATCATTGGCGCCGGCGAGCTCGTTTGCGGCGGCTCCGAGGAGTTCGGCGGCACCGGAGTCCTCGGTGGCGGCATCCATACCGGTAGTGCTCACGGCAGCGGCACCGTCAATGGCGGCAAGCGCCACGGCCGCCGCGTCGCGGAGACCGTCCAGGTCCTGCATGCGGCGGATCTGGGAGGCGAGGTCCTGGTCCTCATCCGGCTCGGGTGAGACTGCGTCGATTTCTTCGATCGCGAAGCTGAGCTGATCGGCACGCATGGCCAGCTCGCGGCGCTTAGAGGTCTTTTCTTCCAGTTCTTTGACCAGGGTGCGCCAGTGTGAGCGCTGCTGACGATAAGTTTCCAGGGTTGGCGCGATGGTGTCGGCATCCATGCGGTCGATGGCCGCACGCTGCTCATCGGCGCTTTGCAGGCGCAGCTGATCATTCTGGCCATGAATGGCAATCAGGCGGGTGGAGACATCCGCCAGTGCAGCAGCCGACGCACTCCGGCCACCAACCCACGCCCGGGAGCGGCCCTTCGCGGAGACCTGTCGAGCAAGCAGGTACTCGTCATTCTCATCGCGCTCGCCGCCGAGCTCAGAAACCACAGCATCGATGGTGGCTGACTCTTCCTCCGAGAGGTGTTCGGTGGAAACGCGGCCTTCCACCAAGGCTTTGTCGGCGCCGGTGCGCACGCGGCCGGCGTCGGCACGCGCACCACAGAGCAACTTGAGGCTGGTGACCACCATGGTCTTACCCGCACCGGTTTCACCTGTCAGTACGGTCAGGCCTGGGCTGAATTCAAGCGTCGCGTCCGGGATAACGCCGAGGTCGCGGATGGAAATCTCAGTCAGCATGGCGCCTGCAATCAGTCCTTCCCTTGGAAGTTGGGGTCTCGTTTGCCGTGTTTAGGGGCTATTGGGCTTCGGCGGGGCCGCGCCACCCGGACGTCGGCAAGCGGAACTTGTGCACCAGACGATCGGCGAACGGCTGATCGTCCAGACGCACCCAGCGCACCGGTTGCGCGCCGCGCTCGATTTCGATGCGGCTGCCCGGCGGCATGGTGATGTTGCGGAAGCCGTCGAGCACCGCGACCGCCTCGGCGGTGTCGTGGTTGGTCTCAATGGCGATGGTCGAGTGCGGGGAGATCACCAGCGGACGGGAGAACAGCGCGTGGGCGTTGTTGGGCACGACCAGCATGGCGTCGAGCTCCGGCCAGAGCACAGGCCCACCTGCGGAAAAAGCGTAGGCGGTGGAGCCTGTCGGCGTGGAAATCAGCACGCCATCACAGCCGTAGGAACTCACCGGGCGGCGATCGACCTCTAGGATGACGTCCAGCACGCCACGACGGTTAACGTTTTCGATGCTGACTTCGTTCAACGCCCACCCGGAGCCAATCACGCGGCCGGTGGTGTCACGGACGGTGGCGCGGATGGTCATGCGGTCTTCGATACGCCAGGAACGCTTGATGACCCGGTTAATCGCCTCCGTCATGGACTCCTGCTCCCACTCGGCGAGGAAGCCCACGTGTCCCATGTTGATGCCGAGCACCGGCAGGTCAGCCGAATGCGCGATATCTGCAGCGCGCAGGAAGGTGCCGTCGCCCCCCAGGACGAGGACGAGTTCGCATCCCGACGCCGCCTGCGGGGAGTGCCAGTAGCGCGGGTACTTACCGAGCGTTGGGTGCGCGGCCAGTGCCTCCGGGTTTTTACCGGCCAGCACGCGGATATCGATACCCGCGGCCTCAAGCAGCTCGGCGGCCTCGGCGGCCATTTCCAGGTTGGCGCTACGGCCGGTGTGCGGGACCAGCAGAATCTCGCGCTTGCCGGCGCTGTTCTTGGGCTTGCTTTCCCGTGAGTGAGTCTTCGCGCTAGTCATTGTGCGGCCCCTCCTCAACAGCCTTAGCGATGGCCGCAGCCATAGCCTCATCACCAATATCGCTGGCGCCGCCGTCTTTCACCAGCCACAGGAAGAACTCCACGTTGCCACTCGGACCCGGCAGCGGGCTGGCCACCACCGCCCGGAAGGACAGGCCCAGAGTGCGGGCATATTCGGCGACTTCTTGGACAACTTCCTGACGCAGTGCATCGCTGCGCACGACACCACCGGAGCCAAGGCGCTCCTTGCCCACCTCGAACTGCGGCTTGACCATCGGCAGCAGGTCAGCACCCTCGTCGAGGCAGGAAACAATCGCTGGCAGGACCAGCTTCAAAGAAATAAACGACAGGTCGCCAACCATGACATCGGCCGTGCCGCCAAGTATCTCCGGCGTCAGCGTGCGGACATTAGTTCGGTCGAGCACAACCACCCGCGGGTCGTCCTGCAAGCGCCAAATCAGCTGACCGTAGCCGACATCAACGGCATAGACGGTGTCGACATCGCGGCGCAAGCACACATCGGTGAAGCCGCCTGTGGAGGCACCGGCATCCAGCACCTTCCGGCCTTTCAATTCCAGGCCCTGCGGCTCGAAAGCTTCCAGCGCACCGAGCAGCTTGTGCGCACCGCGCGATGCCCAGTTCTCATCTTCTTCCAGACCACTGACGCGAATGGACACGTCCCCCGTCACCGCAGTCGCGGGCTTAGAGGCGACAAAACCACCGACCTCCACTCGGCCGGCCTTAATCATGTCCACTGCCGCTTCACGGGAGCGAGCAATCTTCCTTCGCACCAACTCCGCATCGAGCCTGCGCTTAGGAGCTTTCTTTGCCACCGCGTTCACTTTCCTTCCCTGCGTGACGAGCCCAGGGCCTCATACAAAATCTCATGCGCCCGCTCAAACTGCGCGACTCTCTCCTGCGGAGTTGGCGCAGGTGCAGACAGTGCGGCCGCCACCTGCTCGCGGACATCCTCCGGAGTTACCTCGCGCGCGCCGGGCATCGCTGCAGGGCTAGGTGCCGGGTTAGGTACAGATGCAGGGCCGGGTTTCGGCCCCGGCACAGGACCAGACCCCTGCCCCTGCCCTGGCTTCGGTGCAACCTCACTCATCGGCTATCACTTCCGCCAGGCAGCCAGCGCCGCCTCAGCAGCCGGGCCCTCTGCGCGGACCTGCGCGACCTCGACTGCGCCAGCACGACCAGCCTCAGAGTTCCACACCACATCCACGACCGTCAGCAGAGCCGCCACCGCGGCCTCCGCTGGGTTCGCCAACCGAGGATCCTCCGTGTCACCGCCAGAAAGAACGATGACACCGGCCTCCGCGTCGTCGTAACGCGCGGTGAAACCAGCCTGCGGAGCCGGGCGTGCCTGATCCAGCTCACGGTTCAGCGCGGTCATGTCAGCACCGATGAGCGTCGGACGGTGCTCGGGCGGCGCTGCGACGACATCCATATGCGTGGAAACGCCCGTGACCACCATAAACGTGTCCATCTTCGCAGCATTTCCACCCGCGATGTCGGTATCCAGACGATCCCCAATCGCCAGCGGACTCTTCGCGCCCATACGCTCCGCAGCCTTAATGAACATCGGCGGCTTCGGCTTACCCGCCGACAGCGGCGCAACACCCGTGGTCGTCGAAATCGCCGCAGCGACCGAACCATTGCCGACCAAAAAACCGCGCTCCGACGGCAGCGTCGTATCCAAATTCGACACCAGGAAGCGCGCACCTCGCGACACCGCCAGCGCCGCCTCCGACATCTGCTTCCACGTCATCTCACGGTTGAGCCCCTGGAACACCGCCGCAGGGTTGTCATCAGCGGAATCCACCAGCGTGTACCCCGCCTCACGAGCCAGCTGCTTAAACGACTCCGCACCCAACACAAAAACGTTCGAGCCCGGCTCAATGACCTCCGCCGCCATCTCAATGGCCGCCTGCGCCGACGTCATCACATCGTCCGCGTGAACGTCATAGCCCAGCCCGTTGAGCTGATCCGCCACCGTCTGCGGCGCACGGGAGGCGTTGTTCGTAATGAACACCATCGGCAGCGCTGCCTCGGTCAGCCCCTCCAGCGCGTTCGGAATCGCCGCGCCGCCCTCGTAAATCGTGCCATCCAGATCCAACAGAGCGGCATCATAGGAAGAAGCGACAGAAGCCATGAGGTGCATTTCTCCTTTTACGAAAATAGGAACGCTTTACGACGAATTGTAGATGCGCAGCCGCATCGCGCCAGCGGTGGATGGTTTTGCGAGTCGGGCAGCTGGGCTGTTTACTTGCTCAGCTCTTCGATGCGCTCGCGAGCATCGAGCATCTGGTCGACATCGATCTTGGCGCAGCGGGTAAACCACACCTTGGCATCGTCTTTACGGCCGGCCTCCACCAGCGCATCGGCGTAGGCGTAGAACAGACGAGCTGCTTCGAAATCCTCACGGTCCGGGTTCAGATCCTGGGTCTCCAGCTCAACCAGAGCCTCATCAATCTGGCCCATATCGCGGCGAGCACCTGCGGCGACGATAGCCAGCTCAGTCTTGGACTCGTTATCCAGCTGCTTGGCTTCCTCGGATCGAGCCAGCTCGATGGCCTTCTCCGGACGGCCGAGGCCGCGCTCACAGTCCGCCATCACTGCGAGCATGCCCGGACCACCGGAGATGCGACGAGCAGCACGCAACTCAGCCAGGGCTTCCTTCCACTCACCTGCGTGGTAAGCGGCGACACCAGCTGTCTCACGAACGACACCGACGCGGCCTGCGCGGTCCTTCGCTGCGCGGGCGTGCTCCAGGGCACGCTGCGGGTCTTCAGCCATCAGGATTGCGGCCATAATCATGTGACGAGCAACCTTGTCGGCGTTGTCCTTAGCCAGGCTCTTCAGATCCTGGCGGACGCTCGGGTCGAGCTCGTCTGCGCGAATGTCATCTGGCAGCTTCGGCTCGTTCTTGCGGGCCTCAATGCGCTCCTCGCGGAAACCTGGGCGCTGCGGGCCGGTGCGGTGCGTACGCTTCTCATCCTGGAAGCGGCCACCACGGTTAGAGCGACGTGGCTTGCCACCACGACGGTCGAAGTTGCGACCTCCCTGGCCGCCACGTCCGCCCGGGCCGCGACGATCATTGCGCTCGCCCCGGTCGTTGCGCTCGTTACGATCATTGCGGTCGTAACCGCGGCCACCGCGACCACCACGGTCATCGCGGTTAAAACGCTCATTACGATCATCGCGATTGTTGCGGTTGTAACCACGACCGCCACGACCACCGCGCTCATTGCGGTCACCGCGGTTAAAGTCACGATCGTCGCGATCATCACGACGGAAGCCCCGCGAACCACGGGAATCGCGGTTACCGCCATGACCACCGTGACCACCACGGCCACGACCACCTGGGCCACCGCCCTGTCCACGACGATCGTTGCGGTTGCGCCCGTTAAAGCCGCCCTCGCCACGACCATGGGAACGGTTAGACCCGCGGTTTCCGCGATTTCCTCGGCCTTCGCCGGAACGAGGACCTTCGTGCTCAGCCATGAAGTCGGAGCTCCTTATATGTAATGAGTAAAAGAATTTATGTGTTTTTAGGCTACCAGTAACCCCGGATTGCCTGGTGGTCTACCTAAAAGACCAAACTTTCATACTACTGCTAAGACCTGCCTACATTCCAGCCCAACAAACGCGCAGAACCTGTGGCTTTCCCCACTGCCTGGGACAAATCCCAGACAGCCAGGCCAACCCAGTCGTCTGTAGTGAACTGCGCAGTAGCGGTGGTTCCCTCGACGCGGAGCTCATGCTCGGCATCCGAAAGCCCGTCTGGCACGGCGAGGTTGGCGCCCAGGGCGTCGTTAAGCAATGCCTTGAGTGCGCGGGTATTACCCTGCTCAGCGCGATGTGCGGCGCGGCGGAAAACGGTGAGCGCTTCCTTAGCCGCGTCCTCGGGCGTCACGGTGGCGTCGACTGCGAGGTCAAAGAGGCATTCCTGCTCGAAGGTTGCGGCCTTGGGCGTCTTGGGCTCGGAACTAGGCGCGGCGGGCGCGGTTTTTGTCGGCGCGGCATTCGACTGCACGCGGCTACCCGCACCAGCGAAACCTGGCCCCTCCGGCACGGTCGTACCCTTCTGATACGCGGTGGCGGCGGCGCGGGCGCGCTGATCAGCGGCCTCGTTCATGTCGTGGCCCGAGTGTCCCTTAACCCACTCGAGGTGAATATTGCGGCCAACGAGCAGCTGGTCGATGTCCTGCAAGATATCGACGTTGAGGACGGGCTTGCCGTCGCGCTTCTTCCACCCCTTGCGTTTCCACCCCGGCATCCACTTGGTGACGGAGTTAATCACGTACTGCGAATCACACAGTACGAAAAGCGGCTCGTCGGGGATATGCGCGGTGGCGCGGAGCAGCTCGGCAAGAGCGGTGAGCTCCCCGCGGTTGTTGGTTCCCTCTTTCCATCCGCCGGCGGCCCAGCAGCTGTCGTCGATATACCAGCACCACCCGGCAGGTCCGGGGTTGTGCAGGGCGGAACCGTCAACGGCAGCAGTAATAGTCATGAGGCTAGATTGTATCGGCTGCGTGGGGCCGGCCAGGAATTGCCTTAAGAGCCGTAGCAGGCGACCGGGCCGTGCGGGCCCTGGACGATGTCAATCTGAGTGTTGAAGATTGGGCTCAAAACCTCCGAACGCATCAGCTCCGCGGTTGGGCCGTGCTCAACAATCTGGCCGTCTTTGACCGCACAGATGTAATCGGCGTAGCGAGCCGCGAAATTGATGTCATGCAACACCACCACCATGGTTCGACCCAAATCGCGCACTGCAGTGCGCAGGTACGACATGATGTCGACCGAATGAGAAATATCCAGGTTGTTCAACGGCTCGTCGAGAAGCACGTAATCCGTCTCCTGACAGAGCACCATTGCGACATACGCGCGCTGACGCTGCCCACCGGAGAGCTCGTCGAGGTAGCGGCCCTGGAGCGCCTCAAGATTGAGGAACTCGATGTACTGGGAGATGATGCGCTCGTCCTCAGCGGTCAGGCGCCCCTGGCTGTACGGGAAGCGGCCGAAGCTGACCAGCTGGCGCACGGTGAGGCGGGTGACGAAGTGGTTGTCCTGGCGCAGAATCGACAGCACCTTCGCCAGATCCTTCGACTTGGTCTTGCCCACGTTGTAGGGGCCGACGTTGATGTCGCCGGAATCGACGGCAAGGAGGCGGCCAATCATAGTCAAGAGCGTGGACTTGCCCGCACCATTCGGCCCAATCAGAGCCGTAATCGCATTGGTTGGAATTTCCAGGTCAACGGGGCCAATTGACACCTCGCTGGTATAGCTCTTGCTTACACTGTCGAGGAGAATCATAGCCGTCCCTTCTTCAAAACGACGTAGAGGAAGATCGAACCGCCAACCAGCTCGATGATGATGGACACCACGCCCTGGGCATAGAAAACGTGATTGAGGATGAAATACGCACTGGCCAGCGTGACGTAGCCAATCAGCGCCGCCATCGGCAGCACAAAGCGGTGGTCATAGGTATCCGCAGCCTGGTACGCAATGGTCGCGACCAGGAAGCCGAGGAATGTCATCGGGCCGACCATAGCCGTCGATACTGCCATCAGCACCGACACCGCAACCAGCACGGTGATGGACCGAACCTGGTAATTCACGCCCAGATTCGTCGCGACTTCACGCCCCAACGACATGACATTGAGGGCCCGCGAATGCAGCGCAATCACCACGATTGCCGCAATCACCAGCGGGATCGCCACCGGGAAAAACTCCGGGTCCGCGTTGTTGACAGAGCCGAACAGCCGCGCCGTCAGCAGGTCAAAATCCGAAGGCGTGAGCATGCGCTGCATAAATGTCGATACCGAGCCCAGCCCGCCACCGATAACAATGCCCACCAGCAGCATGCTGTGCATATCCGCGCCCTGCCCAGTCAGCAGCCACGCATACAGCACCAGCGACAGCCCCACCATCAGCACGAGCTGCAGCACAAACGCCCCAACCGAGCCGGCATTCATCAGACCCGTCGCCCCGAAGAAGTACACCGCAGCGGTACTGATAGCCACGTACAGCGCTTCAAACCCCATAATCGACGGCGTAATAATTCGGTTATTCGCAATCGACTGGAACGCCACTGTCGCGACGGCATGGCAGCAAGCAACCACAATCATGGCAATGACGGCATCAAGGCGCCGACGCGCAATCAGCCAAAAACCATCCGTCCCGAACGGCAACGGGTTGTCCCACGCGAGCAGGCCCGCCGTAAACAACACTGCCAGACCCGCCAGCACAGCAATGATAATCCAGTACCTGCGCGCCGCGGCACCCGTACTAAACGACGTCGTTTGCGGGCCAACTTGGTTGGTTCTAGCTGTAGTTGAACTGAGATTAAGCACGACGCCGCTCCACAATCAGATAGACGAAAATGGCAGCACCCAGGATGCCGAGAATTACCGATACCGGGATCTCGAACGGGGCGATAATGACGCGGCCAATCAAGTCCGCGACCGTCACAATGGCAATGCCCACCAGGCATACCCAGGGCAGATTGGAGCGCAGATCATCGCCACGGAACATGGAGACGATATTCGGGACGATGAGACCCAGGAAGGGCAGATTGCCCACCACTACCGTAACCAGGCCCGTTGCAATGGCAATCAGGCCGGTGCCCAGGAACACGATTCGCTTGTAGTTCAGACCGACGTTGGTGGCAATGTCCTCACCAAGCCCCGCAACCGTTAACCGATCGCTAAATACGAAGACGATTGCAACCACAATGACGACCAGCCACAGGAATTCGTACTGCCCTTTATAAATGGCAGTAAAAGAGCCTGCGAACCACACGCCTAGCGACTGCAGCATGTCCGTCTGTAACGCAAAGAAAGTCGAAATCGAACTGACTACCGCACCCAACATGATGCCCACGATGGGCACAACCAGACTTGACTTCAAAGCGACACGGCGCAAGAACAGGAAGAACACTGCCGTGCCGATGAAAGCGAAGATGATTGCCCCGCCCATCCGGCCAAGCATCGAGGCCGAAGGAAAGAAATACATCACGAAAATCAGGCCGAGACCAGCCCACTCCGTGGTTCCCGTGGTGGTGGGTTCGACAAACTTGTTGCGCGTAAGTAGCTGCATGACCAAGCCACACATCGCCATCGCGGCACCCGAGAGCACTAGTGCAATGGTGCGCGGTATACGCGTAGTGGCGAACATCTCCCAGCCGTCGTCGGCGCCCAGGATGTCGTATTGGCCTACAAACAGCGACATAGCCACCAGGACTGCCACAAAGGCAATCCCGATGGCTAGTCGGGAATCCAGTAACTTCTGCATAGAGTTGGTGAGGTACTCCTGTGACTGGTCAGAGAACTATTAGGCCTGCTCGAAGGCGTCGGCAAGCCCGTTCAGAATCTCCGTGTACGTGACGATGGACTCGTTGGTGTAAGTGTCCTCTGGGGCGTAGTAGATCTTGCCCTCCTTGACTGCCTTCACGTTCTTCAGCGGAGCGGCTTCCTCGACCACAGACTGTGCCGAACGGTACTCATCGGTACCGCGGACAGAGGTGCCAGCATCGCGGTCAAGCACCATGATGAAGTCCGGGTTTGCCTCAGCGATGGACTCGGCGGAAATCTCATCACCCTGGTGGTCATCGCTGGCCTTGTCGACCTCCAGCGCCGGCTTCATGCCAATCAGGTCGAACAGCGGGCCGAAGGTACGACCAACAGTCGGAGCAATGTAACCGAGGGTGCCGCCCGACGAGTTCAGCGCCATGACCTTCACGTCCGGGTTGTAAGCCTTGCGAGCGCGCTCCAGAGCCTTGTCAAAGTCTGCGATGAGCTGATCGGCTTCCTTCTCCTTACCGAAGATGGCGCCCAGGCCCTTAGCGTGCCGCTTGAGCTCCTCGTCCAGCGGCTTGCCCTCGCGCGGCTCAAACTCCACAATCGCGGAGTTCGGAGCGAGCTTCTTCAGGTCATCGTAGTACTTGCCGAAACGCTGACCGTTCACAATCAGGTCCGGGTCAGCAGCAGCAACAATTTCGAGATTCGGCTCGCGGTGATTGCCGATGTCCTGAACGTCAGGATTGTCCTTGTAGTCGGAAACCGTGAACGGGATAATCGGTTTAGGAGCTGCAGCCAGCTTAATACCCCACTGATCGAGCATCTCGAAGGAACGGTTATCCGTGGCCACAACAGAGTCAATCTCGGCAGGTACGGTCTGCTCACCATGATTATCAGTAACGGTAATAGTAGACTCGTTGCCTGCAGCTGCAGACTTATCCTCGTTACCGGCATCAGTAGAACAAGCACCAAGAACAAGTCCAAGGCTCGCAACAGATGCAACTACGATATTGCGAATACGGCCGGAGTTAGAACGCGCCACTTAAAGGCATCCCTTCGGTCACAGTAGAATTGTTAAACAAACGCCACTTAGACGCCGTTACCCAATCACTTACTTAGGTAATCATTACCTGTGAAACATTAGCTTAGGGTTCCCTATTTAACAAGTAAATACGTTATGAAATTACGCAATATTTAGGGCATATTTCGAACTTGGCTTAGCGTTGGCTAATTTGTGCTGGTAGCGGGCATTTTCCGAGTAGTGCAGCCAGGTACCCCCGTTACGTTCTTACCGCGTTCCAAAGGACCTTATTGCGCCGGCGGGGCTATGCGAGAAAGAGCTTTTCTTATAAGTTGCCGAAAACCTGAAGCACACTAACCTCATTACCCGTGAATACAACTAACCTGGGCCGCGCGAACCATCGCGCTCAAGCCGCTGGCCTAACCGCGGTCCTACTTCTACCACTCGGCACTATGACCCCAGCGCCCGCATCGGCCAGCCCTGACACCTCGCTGTTTAATGCAGTCACAACAGGGATTAGTGCGACCGAGACACAGGCCGCCGGACAGTCTGCTACCACCACGGCGCCTACCAGATCTCAAACCCCTATCGAGTCCGGCTCACTCTCCTCACTCAGCAACTTCCGCGATGTAGCGGGAAGTAGCGCCAACCCAATCATGACCGAGGACGGTCGCCGTATCCGCCAAGGCCTCGCATACAGGTCAAATGCTTTACGAGAGCCAAGCGACGAAGATCTTGCCCGCATGATTGAGGCAGGTGTGACACACGTCGTGGATTTGCGAAACATTAAAGAGCGCAACGAATCCCCAGACGTCTTGCCCGACGGCGTGACTTACCAAGTAGCGGACATCATCGGTGTTCGCAATGGCTTGGGCTTTGTGAAGAATCCTGTCGTAACTACTGGCGAGCAGCTCTACGGCCACGCGCCCGAGTTCTACGAAGCGGCGGGAGACAGCATCAAAGCGCGTGATGCAGAGATTTTCGACGATGAAGTGAAATACTTCGGCCAACTGCTCGGCTATGAATTGATGATTACCGGAGAAGCACCGCGAACCGCTTGGAAGGATCTTCTCCAAGCACTCGCATATGAAGACGGCGCCGTCGTTTTCCACTGCAGTGCTGGCAAAGACCGAACCGGCCTCGGTGCCGCGTTCCTCTTGGCCATCTTGGGAGTTAGTTACGAAGCAATCGAGCAGGATTTCCTTGCCAGCAACGCTTACCTCAATCGTGAAGACGCGGTAGACAAAAAGTGGCTCAAGATGTCGTGGGACGCTATCGAAGAGAACTACGGTACTTTCGACAACTTCGTCCGACAAGGCATCGGGCTTTCCGACGCCGACATCAACCAATTGCGCCAGAAGTATCTGGTATAGCGCCACGCCTTACCACAACAACCGTCGTTGAATGTTGTTTACTCGTGGGTAACAAAAAGTGGGTCGCAGCACCCAACCCCACACGGGAACTGGCTACCACGACCCACAACAATAAACTTTTTATGCCGGCGGCGACCTACTCTCCCACACCCTC
>NZ_KV821807.1:0-23818 GCF_001815745.1 Corynebacterium sp. HMSC064E07
CCGGAAAAGACACACTTTTCTTTACTTAACCCCCGGCATACACTGCAAATCCACTCACCTGCATAAATACAAGAAAACCCCCGGCGTAAACCGGGGGTTTTCACTCTGCGGAGGATGTGGGATTTGAACCCACGAGGGATGTGACTCCCGCACGCGTTCCAGGCGTGTGACATAGGCCGCTAGTCGAATCCTCCAACGTCGTTAAAGACTACCCAACAAACCCCATTTTCCCAAAACGCTCCCCCTACCAGGGAAAACGAGGCATTGAAGCGGCACTCCCGCGCAATCGGTGCAACCAACAGCAACCAACTCCGGCTGCCGACTGCCGACTGCCGACTGCTGTTTCGCCCCCCACTCCCGGAATTTTTCCGGGAGTTACTTAGCCAGCCGAGCAATCGCCGCCGAGGCCTCCTCCAGCTTGGCGTCCAACTCCTCCGGGCCGCCCTCAGCCGCATGCACCACACAGTGATGGAGGTGAGCATCCAGAAGAGTTAACGCCAACGACTTCAACGCCGAATTCACCGCCGAAATCTGGGTCAAAACATCGATACAGTACTCTTCGTTCTCAATCATCCGACCAATGCCACGAACCTGCCCCTCAATGCGACGGATACGGGATTCATAACGCCGCTTCTCCACGAGATAACCGGGATCAGTGGTGTCATGGCAGCAAGAATCGTCGTCAAGCGAATGCGATTGCGACGAACAACAAGACTCACTCATGAGTTACTCCTTTTTGAATAGCTGGTTGACTCGGAGAAAAACCGCGCAGACGCAGACTGTTGCCGACCACAAAAACCGACGAAAACGCCATCGCAGCGCCAGCCAACATCGGATTCAACAACCCCAGCGCGGCGACAGGAATTGCCAAAACGTTGTAGAAAAACGCCCAAAAAAGATTCGAACGAATCGTGCGGAGCGTCCGGCGTGACAACCGCAGCGCATCCGCAGCCGCCAACAGATCACCACGCACCAGCGTGATATCCGCAGCCTCCATCGCCACATCGGTGCCCGTGCCCATCGCCATGCCCAAATCCGCCTGCGCAAGAGCCGCAGCATCATTGATGCCATCGCCGACCATCGCCACACACGCGCCGCCAGCCTGCAACTTCTCAATCGTCGCGACCTTATCCTCCGGCATCACTCCCGAAATCACATCCTCGCGAGCAATACCGACCTCATCTGCGACCCGAAACGCCGGGCCGGCGGCGTCGCCGGTCAGCAGAATCGGCCGCACCCCCCACTCCCGGAATTTCGCGACCGCAGCCGCCGACGTCGGCTTCACCGAATCCGACACCTCCAACGTGCCCAGGAGCTCGCCGTCGCGGCGCACCGCAACCACCGTCCCCCCACTCCCGGAATTTTCCCCGGAGCGGCCGACCTCGATGCGGTGGCCGTCTACGGTGCCCTCAACCCCCACTCCCGGAATATCCCGGAAATCAGAAACCGGGAGTAGAGAATCCGGATCCGCCGCGCGCACAATCGCCTGCGCAATCGGGTGGTGCGACGCCGCTTCCACCGAAGCGGCAAGTGGCAGCAGATTTTCGGGAGTGGGAGGGACCTCCGTCACCTCCATCACACCCGTAGTCACCGTGCCGGTCTTATCCAGCACAACCGTGTCGACCTTCCGCGCCGACTCCAGCACCTCCGGGCCGCGCAGCAACACACCCGCCTTGGCACCTTCACTCGTGCCGACCAGGAGCGCTGTGGGCGTCGCTAAGCCAAGCGCACACGGGCACGCGATGATGAGCACGGCGACCGCAGCCGTGACCGCCTCACTCGCGCCGTGCCCCGTAAACAACCACGCGCCCAGCGTGACCGCGGCGATCGCGATGACGGCGGGCACGAACACTCCCGAAACCCGATCCGCCAGCCGCTGCACCGGCGCCTTACCCGTCTGCGCCGCCTCGACCATCGCCGCCATCTGCGCCAACTGCGTCTCCGAGCCCACGCGCGTCGCCCGCACGAGCAGCCGCCCAGACGTATTGATCGTCGCCCCCGTCACCTCATCGCCAGGGCCGACCTCGACAGGCATCGGTTCGCCGGTCAGCATCGACGCATCCACCGCCGACGCGCCCTCCACGACAACGCCGTCCGTCGCGATCTTCTCACCAGGCCTAACGACGAACACCACTCCCGGACGGAGCTGTTCCACGGGCAGCCGCTTCTCCACTCCCGAACTTTCGAGAACGGAGACATCCTTGGCGCCAAGCTTCATCAACTCCCGGAGTGCCTGACCGGCGTTGCGCTTGGAGCGCTTCTCGAAGTAACGACCAATCAGCACAAACATGATGATGCCGGCCATCGCCTCGAGGTAGATGTTCATATCGGCATCACCAGGAGTGACCGTGAAGTGGAACTCGTGCTTGAGCCCCGGCAGCCCGGCACGCCCGAAGAACAACGCCCACACACTCCAGAGGAACGAAGCGGTCGTCCCCATAGTGATTAGCGTGTCCATGGTGACCTCGCCATGACGCAGATTCTTCAGTGTCGCGCGGTGGAACGGCCAGCCGGCCCACACAAAGACCGGCGCCGAGAGCGTGAGACACAGCCACTGCCAATTAGTGAACTGGAGGGCAGGAATCATCGACATTGCGATGACGGGAGCAGTGAGGATGACAGCGCCGATGACTCGGTTGCGCAGGTCTTCCAGCTCCCGGTCTTTCCCTTCGGGAGCAGCACCCGGTTCCTGTTCGGGCTCCTCCTGCGGAAGCTCAGCGGTGTACCCCGCTGCCACGATTGTGTCGATCAGTTGCTGCGGGTTGATGTCCGCCGGCGCCTCCACATGCGCCTTCTCGGTCGCATAGTTCACGCTCGCGTTAACGCCATCAAGTTTGTTCAGCTTGCGTTGGATACGGTTTGCGCACGACGCACACGTCATCCCGCCGACGGGGATATCAAGGGTGAGAAGTTGCTGCTCAGACATCCGCTTTCCTCCTTGGGGGTTTAGTTTGCGACCGCCTTGTAGCCAGCTTCATCCACTGCTGCGATTACGGCAGCGGTGTCAATGTCTGCATCCGAGGTCACGGAAAGGAAATTCCGGGAGCGGTCAACCTGGACATCAGTGATTCCCGGGAGTTCAGAGACTTCCTCCCGCACCGATGCCTCGCAGTGTCCGCATGTCATGCCAGTAACAGTAAAAGTTTGATTAGCCATACCCCAATATATACCCCCTATGGGTATATCTGTAAAGCTATTCGCGCTGACGGTAGCCCGAGTAGGCCCGCCCCGCGAGAGCTGTCGGGAAGGCAAGGTTGAATTCGGGCGGCGCGTGCAGAGACGGCGGGTGGCGGTAGACCGCGCCGGAGCCGTCGTCACGCTCGAGGTGCCCGTTGAGGCCTTGCCTGTCGTCATCGTTGGCGGCGTTATGTTCTTTGCAGGTCATGACCATGTTTTCCATAGTCGTGGCGCCGCCGTTTTTCCTGGCGACCAGGTGATGGGCCTGCCCGGCGTGGGCGGGGCGCGGGCACCCGGGCCACGCGCAGATGGGGTTGTCGAGGATCATCGCGATGCGCTGTTCCTCCGTCGCCAGGCGCGGGTTGTGTATCGGGAGTAGGTCGGTCGGCGTGTTGTGCTCGTCGTAGACCAGCACCCAGCCGGTGTCCGCGAGCAATGCCTCGACGAATTGTCCGGGAGTGAGGACGGAGCCGTTGGAGGTCGCCGCAAACCGCGGACTGTACTCCACGATGTCTTGCGCGGTTACGATGAGCGCGGGCTGGTAACGGAGCTTGTCGACGTCGTCAAGCGGCCCCTCCGACCCGTGTGCCAGGCGTTCTGCCAGCGCCTGACCGACACACCGATCCCGGGTGTAATCCTCGTGCGCTTTGGCGATTTCAGCTGCGCGCACGGTCAGCGGCGCGACCAGGTCGTCAATCATGTTCGCCGGACCAGTGACCTGCAGATGCTTCATCCCGCGGATGTCCGGATTCCGGGAGACGTGGGCGCGCAGGTGCTGCGGCGGCTCGTCGGTGCGGTTGAGCTCCTTGACCTTGGTGCGCATATAGGTGTCGAGGCCCTCGAAGTCGTAGGCCGCGGCAGCGCGGGTGAAGTCCAGGCGGTAGTACTCCCGGATTTCGACGTTGTTGAGCTGCCCGGAGCGCTTGTCGATCTGCATCACCGTGTCCAGCGACAGCTTCAGCTCCCGGGCGATCGCGACGGCCTTGTCGCGGGATTCGACGTCAACATCCTTCTCGACCGTGCCGAACAGCCGCTCGGCACAGCGCAGCAGGCGCTTGAGGCGGAAGGGGTCGAAGCCGATGCTGGCTGCCAACTCCCGGTGCCCGGTGGATTTTTCCGGGAGTGCGGCGCGCAGGTCGGCGAGCACGTCAATCCCCCGTGTCGCCAGCGCGCTGAGCAGTCCCAATGTCGTCATGGGGCTAAGGCTAGTTTCCGGGAGTGGGCGGCTTCAATCGCTTTTTGGCGTTGTCCACAGCCGTCGTAAAGCATGCACAATCTGCACAAACGGGCTTGACGACGCACTCCCGAAAGTGCCCTACCGGAACGCGACCTCTCCCACCGGCCGACGTAACTTCCGGGAGTGGAGGGTGTCGGGAGCCGCGGCCATGTCCTCGCACGCGCGCACGGCGGCCATGAGGTGCTCTTCCTTGGAGGACTGGTAGAACTCGCGGGCGGATTTCGGGAGTTTGGGTTTGTCGTGCAGCGGCATGTCGGAGACGCTGAGCAGCGCGCCGTAGGGCACCCGGAAGCGGTAGCCGTTGGCGGCGATGGTGGCGGATTCCATTTCGACGCCGATGGCGGTGGATTTCTGCAGCTCTCGGTAGAGGTCGGCCTGGGAGCGCCACTCCCAGTTGCGGTCGGAGGTCGACAGCACGGTGCCGGTGCGCAGACGCTTTTTCAGCTCATCGCCGGTGAGTCCGGAGACGCGGGCGAGCGCGTTGGTGACGGCGAGCTGAATTTCCGCAATCGGTGGGATGGGCTTTTCCAGGGGCACGTAGTTGTCGAGGACTCCGTCGGCGCGGTCGTAGCCGTTGGCGAGAATCATGTCGCCGATGCGCATGCGACCGTCGAGACCGGCGCAGTGTCCGACCATCATCCAGCAGTGCGGTCGCGTGACGGCGAGGCAGTCGGTGATGGTTTTGGCGTTCGAGGGGCCGACGCCGATGTCGATGATGGTGATGCCGCATTGGTCGTCGCGGAGCAAGTGGTACGCCGGCATCTGCGAGGCGTGCGCGTGCTGACGGCAAACTCCGGGAGTGGGGATGGCGCCGATGTCGTAGCGCTGCCCACCCGGGCACGCCAGCGCCGTGTACCCGTGCGGATTTCCGGGAGTGAGGGTGGCGGCGTATTCGAGGAACACGTCCGTGTGCAGCTGGTAGTTGGTAAATAGCACGAAGCGCTGGATGTTTGCGGCGTGCGACCCGGTGTAGTGCTCGAGGCGCTGGAGGGCGAGGTCGATGCGCTGGGCGGTAAAGAGGCTCAAGGGTTTGATGAGCAGGCCCAGGTAGTCGGCTTCGCCGTCGGCGATGGTGTCGTCGATGCTGGCGGAGTCGATGGGGGTAAACGTCTTCTCCACTGCCGCCAGCATGCTTGCCGACGCCCCTTCCCTCCCCGCCGCTTCCTCGGCGGCCGCGTCGAATCCGCGGCACATCCGGAGTGGGATGGGCTGGTCGGAGACGCGCACCTCGACTTCGCCGCCGTGGTTGGCGAGCAGGTCGGTAATTTGCTCGATGAGGTAGGTGCGGAACATCACCGGGCGGGTGATGGTGGTGGCATACACTCCCGGACGGTCGACGAAGCCGTGTGACAGGGAGGGGTCGACATCCTCGACGGCGCTGCCGGCCGGGACGGTGAAGCGTAGTTCGGGGTAGTAGGCGCGCACCGGCCCACTCCCGGAATTTCCTTCGGTGGCGGCGGTGTACTGCTCGACTAGGTAGGCCATCCCTGCCCGGTGGATTTCGGTGAGCCGGTCGACGGCTGCGGCGGCGTCGGTGTAGAAGTCGCCTTCGCCTTCGGTGGGCCAGAACGGGGGTGTTGCGGAGTCTCGTACCTGCATAGCCCAAGGCTAGGCGGAGAGGTTCCCGCTCGCATCCGCGCCGCGCTCATCACGCCAGGCACGCTCACGCAACCAGCTCAGTGCCGACTCCACACTCCCTCACGGCTGCGGCGGACTTCAAAGACCTGGTGCACGTGGTAGCCGCCGATGATGGGGATGGTGAGGAAGTGGCGGCCGTCGTCAAGCTCGTGCCAGAGGATGCGACCGTAGCGCACGCCGTCGCGGACGTGGGCGCTGAGGTAGTCGGCGCGTTGTTGGCCGCGGAGGGTGGCGTAGAAGGCGGGGTCGACGGGGAGTTGGACGAGATTCCGGGAGTGGGGGGCGATGTCGGCTTCTTGCAGCCGGATGGCGACGGGTCGGCCGTCGACGAGGAGGTCAGCAGTGTGACGGCTGAGGCAGATGATGTGGACGTCGCTTATTGTGGTGTGCATTTTGCGCTCCTATTCGCTCTTCCCCGCAGGCGGTCTGTGGGGCTGATCTTCCTTTGGGGCACCGGGTCCGCGAATCGGGCGGTTGCCTATCGACGCTGTCAAAGGCCATTTCTCGTCGATATCTTGTGATCGTGTCGCCCACCCTAACACCAACTAGACAGCTTTGTCTACCATCTCCCGCACGCTTTACGACGAAGCCCCCACCTTCCACTCCCGAAAGCTACCGCCTTCCACCTCGCCCGCTGACTACCCCTTCCCCATCAGCACCAGAACCACCAGCGCCACGTTGAGCGCGATGATGAGTCCGCAGATAACCCACGCGACCCGGCGCAGTAGCGGGGTGTTGGCCCAGATACCCATCTCGGCATGCGAGGAGGTCATGCGCACCAGCGGAACCAGCGCAAACGGGATACCAATCGACAGCACCACCTGGCTGAGCACCAGCGCCCACGTCGGCTCCACGCCGCTGGCGATAATGAGCAGCGCCGGAATGATGGTGACTATGCGGCGCACCAGCATCGGCACGTGCACCTTCAGTAGGTCGCGCATAATCAGGTCGCCGGCGTAGCAGCCGACGGAGGACGACGCCAGCCCGGAGGCCAACAACCCAACCGCAAAAAGCACGCCCACTACAGGGCCGAGCGCGCTGGTCACGGCGGCGTGCGCGCCTTCGATGGAGTCGGTCCCCTCCACTCCCGGAAGTGCTTCGGCTGCGAGACACAGCATGCCAATATTCACCGACCCAGCCAGCACGAGCGCACCGAATACATCGATACGCGTGGCACGCAGGTGTTGGCGCAGCGAGGCATCATCTTCCACCTTGTACTCGCGGTCGCGCACCAGCCCGGAGTGCAGGTAGACCGCATGCGGCATCACGGTCGCACCCAACATGGACGCCGCCAGTACCACGGTGTGCGCACCCTGGAAGCGTGGCAGAATTCCGCTGGCCATCTCCCCGAGACTCAAGCCCGTGACAAACAGCCCGGCCAGGAACCCCACCGTAATGACCAGCAGGAACGCCACAATCACGCCTTCAAAAGTGCGTTGCGAACGCCCACCCTGCAGCAGCAACAGCCCCAGCGAGACCGCACCGACGATGACGCCACCGAGTAGCATCGGCGTTCCGAAGAGCAGGTACAGCGCAGTGGCGCCACCAATAATTTCCGCCACATCCGTCGCTGCCGCCACAATCTCGGCCTGCACCCAGTACGCCAGCCGCCCCGGCCGGTTCGAACCGAAGCGGTCGGCAACGCCTTCGGTCAGCGACTGCCCCGTCACCAGGCCATACTTCGCTGACAGGTACTGCACAACCATCGCCATGAGGTTGGACACGACCAGCACCCACAGCAGCAGATACCCGTAGCTCGCGCCCGCAGACAGGTTCGCAGCCACATTTCCGGGGTCCACGTAGGCAATCGCCGCCACAAACGCAGGCCCCAGCAGACTCATCATGGGCTTGCGGTTTTTCTCGCTTGATGACGTCACTTGCGACCCTTGTGCCCCTGAATCATTCACCCGGCCATTATTTCACGGCCTCGACACTAAATCTTCAATCAGCCCAAAATTTGGGCAGCCATGGTGCCACCGAGATTTACCAGGCGGTCGGAGATGTCGTCGTCAAGCGAACCGACGAACACGACGGGTTCGGCCGCAAGCTCCCACTTGTAGCCGGTCGTGATGGTTTTCATGGCGTTTTCCGCGCCGGTGGTGTCGAAGCCGCCGCGGATCCAGTAGGAAAATGGCAGCCCCTTGGTAACTTCCTGTGCCTCCCGGAAGGTGGTGTCGAAGAAGTGCTTGAGCGCGCCGGAGATGTAGCCGAAGTTGGCGGAGGTACCGAGCAGGATGGCGTCGGCGCTGGTCAGGTCGTCAATGGTGGCGTCGAGAGCCTCGACAACCTTGACATCCACGCCCTCTAGCGCGGGATCGTTGGCGCCCTCGAGCGCGTGACTTAAGACCTCCTGCAGGAGCGGGGTCGGGGAATGGTGGACGACTAGAAGAGTAGGCATGTCCCGAGGGTAACGAAGCGGCCCCTAGAAAATCACCTGTTCGCGAGGAATTTCCAGACCCGCACGCAGGGCTTCCGGGAGGTCAGCGATGGAGTCGAGCTCTACGCTCCCGCCGCCATCGCTAGCATCACCGCCACCGCTCAGCGAATCCAGAATCCACCGCTGCGCTGCATCCACCGACACCTCGCCGAGAGTCACGTCGCCATCGCGCTTGGACAATCTCCGCCTCTCAGAGTTCACCACCAGCGGCACGTGCACGAACGAAGGTGTCGCATACCCCAAAAGACCAGCCAAGTACGCCTGGCGCGGGGCCGAGGACATCAGGTCATCACCACGCACGACTTCAGTGACACCCTGCTCGGCATCGTCAACGACGACCGCGAGGTTGTAGGCCCACATGCCATCGGCACGCTGGAGGACAAAGTCATCGATTGGGGCGGTAATCTCGCCATGCAGCTCATCGGTCGCAGCCCCCTCACTCACCTGCGATTTCAGGCGTAACGACGGCCTCCTCCCCGCTGCCGCAAATTCGGCCTTTTTCGCGGAGAGGTGCTCGTCGTCAAGCGAACGACACGTGCCGGGATACTGACCTGGCACGCCATGCGGCGCGGAGGAGGCGGCGAGGATTTCGCGGCGCGTGCAGAAGCAGGGATAGGTCAGGCCGCGTTGCGTGAGGTCGGCGAGTGCGGATTCATACAGGCCAGAGCGTTCAGACTGCCGAACCGGGGTGCCATCCCAGTCGATGCCGATGGCCTCGAGATCGGCGAGCTGCTGCGCCTCATACTCGGGGCGGGAGCGCTGGCGGTCGATATCTTCGATACGCACGATGAAGCGGCCACCCTGCGCGCGGGCGTGCGCCCAGGCGAGAACCGCGGTGCGCAGGTTTCCCAGGTGCAGCCGACCGGTCGGCGAAGGGGCGTAGCGGCCGGTGGGTAAAGTGAAATTAGTCAACCGTTGGGAACTGGTCACAGGAATATGTTAGCGAGACCCCAAGATGATAGTTGAAATCTTGGGGAAAGATTTCCGGTTGAATAACTCAAATCATCTTGGAGGAAATTCATCTTTTACTCGAAAGACATTCATACCCTCTCAATAAAATCAAGGGTTAATGTATGCGTGACTTTTGTAGGCGGATCTTTTAGAGGAGAACAATGTCATCACGTTTGCGCGTAAATTGGCTAGCATCGATTTCCATTATCGGACTAGTCGTGAGCCTCCTCTGTCTCCTGGGCATCGCAAATGGGATGTACACATTGAGCAAACTAGCTAACCAGACTGCCGTTATGAGTACAGCAGCTATTACAGCTAAGACAGATCGTGCGCTGCTCTACTGCTTAATCGCTCTTGGCAGCCTGATTGTAAGCTGTTTTACATTTATTGTTAATGGAATGCGCAGTAAGCGTGGAGCTAAGAAAACAAATAATTAAACCCGCTCATCCTCTAACTCCTGCGGACTCAAACCCACAGGAGTTAGAGGATGAGAGGCAAAGTCGGCCTCGAAGACTTCATCGGCACTCGCTTGGAGCCCTGAGCGGCAGGTAACATTCCCTCCCGTGACAAATAACGAAAACCTGCCCAAGTCTGGGCCGGGCAACGCCGAGGCTGCCGCTGTGAGCACCTCGCACGCGCCCGAGAACGCAACTAAGTCCGAATCCACAGCACACACGCCACGCCACATCCCGGTACCGAAATCGCTGTACCCGATGTTCACGGCCATTTTCATTGGCGTGCTGATTGTCTCCAACATCACCGCCACCAAGGGCGTGGAAATCTTCGGCCTGGCCACCGACGGTGCCTTCTTCCTCTTCCCCTTGAGCTACGTCATCGGCGACGTGCTTTCCGAGTGCTACGGCTACAAAGCCACCCGCCGCACCGTGTGGACCGGGTTTGCCATCCTCGCCGGCGCAATGCTCTGCTTCTTTGCCGCCATCAAGCTCCCGGCGGCACCGTGGTACGAGAATCAGGAAGCATTCGCCACTGTGCTGGGCACCGTCCCGCAGCTTGTTCTCGCAGGTCTGGCCGGTTATATCGTCGGTCAGCTGCTCAACGCCTGGTCGCTCAACGCCATTAAGAAGCGCACTGGCGAAAAGGCTCTCTGGGCGCGCCTGATGGGCTCGACTGTGGTTGGTGAGTTCGTCGATACGCTCATCTTCTGCTCCATCGCCGCCACCGCGATCGGCATCGACACCTGGGGCACCTTCGTCAACTACGTCATCGTCGGCTTCATTTGGAAGACCGCCGTCGAAATCGTAGTCATGCCAATCACCTACGCCGTCATCGCGTGGGTCAAGCGCCGCGAAGGCTACTACGACACGCACGTTCCCGCTTAACGACGAAAAAAGTGCCGCGACCTCGCCTGAGATGCGAGTAGTCGCGGCACTTTTTGCTTTTTACTTCACGTCCCGCTTGGCATTGGCCCAATGAGCAACGCCAACAGCCACAACAATCCAGGCCACCAGCACCACGATGTTGAACCACATCGGCTGCGTCATGCCGGCCTCAAACCCGATGCGTGGATTCTCCGGATTTGCCATCAGACCGCCCAATTGCGTCGACAACTGCTGAATGCGTGCACCCGGCGTGACCAGCCACAGTGGCCGGAAAATCGCATACGCCAGCGCCGCGAACTCCAGCATGCTTTCCACCACCAGAATCCACACCAGCGGAATAGCGACAGCGGCCACGCGCGAGCGCGTCAGCACTCCCAGCGACATCGCGATTAGTCCAAACACTACAAAGCCAAGCACTCCGGCGAGCATGTCCGTGGCAGCGTCGCCGCCCTTGAACTCCACGCGCGGGGAAACCGTCACCGATAGCCAAGCAAGCGCCACACCAATGACCCAACAGACAGCAATCAGCACAAGGGTCAGCGTCATCCGTGCCGAAAGCCACAGGCTCCTTCGGTCCTGCGTCAAGAACGCATGCGCATTCATCTGATCGTTGTACTCACCCGCCAGGGTGGAGCCACCAAAGGCAATCACGATCATGTTGAAGATCACGGTCCCCAACAGCAGCAATTCCCAATCAGCAGTCGCACCAGCGTCCGCCGCCATGCTGAAAGCCGCCATCGGCCCAGCTATCGAGCCCACCAACAACACCACATACACCCACGTGCCACGCAGGCTGGCTAGCTTCGTCCATTCCGACCGCAAAGCGTTTCCAAAACTCATCTCAGTCACTCCCCTACTGCCCAATCGCCTGCGCGCGGTATTCCTGCGATTCCTGGGTCGCAGCCAGGAACTTTTCCTCCAGGTTGTCGCGCTTCGTGTGCAACCGTGTCACCAACAGCCCCTCACGCAGAGCAGCGGCCGCAATGTCGCGGCGGAGTTGCTGCTCGCTGATGCCGTCGTAAAGCGGAATGCGCAATTGCTTATCGACGTCAACCCCACGCGCGACCGGCCCTAACGCCTGCAGCAGCCGAGCGGGGTCATCGACTTCAACTTCGATGACCGTGCCGTCGGAAAGGAATTCATCCATGCTGTACTCGCCGATCATGCGACCGCGGCCGATGACGACGATGCGGTCGGCGGTGAGCTGCATCTCGGAAAGGAGGTGCGACGACACGAGAACTGCACAGCCCTGAGCGGCCAGCGCCTTGATGGTGTGGCGCATCCACGAGACGCCTTCGGGGTCCAGGCCGTTGACCGGCTCATCCAAAATCAGATGCTGCGGCTTGCCGAGCAGAGCCGCTGCCACTCCCAGACGCTGCTTCATGCCCAGCGAGTAGCCGCCGACCTTGTCCTTCGCCGCCTCGGTCATGCCGACCTGCTCAAGGCACTCTTCCACGCGGGTGTCGGGGATGCCGGCGCCGCGGGCGAGGGCCCGCAGATGAGCGCGGCCCGAACGAGCCTTGTTGTGCCAACCGGCATCCAGAATTGCACCGGCGATGCTGGGCTTATTCTTCAGCGTGGAAAAGGGCTGGTTGCTGTAGGTGTTGCCCTGGGAATCCGTCCCGGTGAACAAGGCCTGGCCCGTGGTCGGGGTATCGAGGCCCAGCATGCAGCGCATGGTGGTGGACTTGCCGGAGCCATTTGGGCCGAGAAAACCTGTCACTACACCGTCGGGAACGGTGAAGGACAGGTCATCGACGGCTAATTTCGAACCGTACTTCTTGCTGAGTCGTTCAACCGTGATCATGTCCTCCATGATGCCGGTTGAGACTGCCTCGCGCAGTAGAGCTAGGTCTAGTTTTGGGCTTCCCCCGGGCCCGCCCAGCCGCCACTTCACGCCACTGGACTGATTCGGGTGTTCCCTGCCACTTCACGCCACTGGTGTCACCTCATGCCACCTCCACAGATGGCACGAGGTGACATGGCTGTCGTGAAGTGCGAAAAGGCAGAAGCCTAGCCCCAGCCCAGCCACAGCCCAACCGACCCAAGCACTCCCCAGCACACCCCAGCCCCCAGCCGAGCCCTAATTCCCCACCGCACGGCCACCGTTGGCGTAGTAGCGGCCCATAAACTCATCGCGATACTCGAAGAACCGGTCCTCCAGGATCGCAGCGCGAATGTTCTCCACCAGCTGCACCATGAAAAACAGGTTGTGAATCGTGCACAGCGTGCCAGCCAGGTACTCCTTGGCCTTCAACAGATGATGCAGGTAGGCCCGGGAAAAATTCAGCGAAGTGTAGGAGGGCACCTCCGCATCCACGGGGCGGAAGTCGTTCTTGAAGCGGGCATTCGTCAAGGTCATCCGGCCATCGAGCGTGTACACACCACCACGGCGGGCAAGCCTGGTCGGAGCCACGCAGTCAAAGGTGTCGGCACCGGCCTCGACAGCGGCGAAAATATCGTCCGGCTCGGAAATCCCCAGCAGGTGGCGGGCGCGGTCGTCGGGAAGCTCGTCGTTGACCCAACCGCAGATCAGGCCCAGGTTCTGCTTCTCAATCGCCCCACCAATGCCATAGCCGTGGAAGCCGAGCTGGCCGGCATCCTCGAACTCGCGGGAGAGCTCCACCAGCCCGCGGGCGGCCTTGCGGCGCAGGTCTTCGTACTGCGCACCCTGCACGACACCGAATAACTGCTGGATGGGCAACTGGCCGTCGTCAAGCGAATGAACATGCGCATCGACCTGACCGCGCGAAATCGTCAGCTCGTTGTGAGCCTCCAGGCAACGGCGCGCCCAGCGGTGCGTGCGCTCGACGGATGCCTCCTGGTAGCCGCGGGTGTTCATCAGCGTGGTGAGCTCGTCGAACGCCATCATGATGTCGGCGCCCAGCGCGTGCTGAATACGCATGGACACCTCCGGCGTGAAGCGATGCTCGGAGCCGTCGATGTGCGAGCGGAAAGTCACGCCGTCCTCGTCGACAAACGCGTTGCGCTCTTTGCCCTCGGCGACGATGTCGTCTTTCTGCATGCCGGTGACGTCCATCGCGAGGGTCTTTTTAAAGCCCGCGCCGAGGCTGAGCACCTGGAATCCGCCGGAGTCGGTGAATGTCGGGCCGTTCCAGTTGGAGAACTTTGCCAACCCGCCGGCCTGGTCGACGATTTCCTCGCCGGGCTGCAGGTACAGGTGGTACGCGTTCGACAGCATGGCCTGCGCGCCGGTGGATCGCACCTGCTCGGGCGTGAGCGTCTTCACGGTCGCCTTCGTGCCGACCGGAATGAACGCCGGCGTAGCAATATCGCCATGCGGGGTGTGGATGGTGCCAGCACGTCCGCGCGCGCCTTCGATTTGCTTTACGACGTCAAAGCCCGTCGTCCTCGACTGCGACATGAAGCTCCTTGGTTGTGGTCCAGTGCTAATGCCTTGAGGTTACCTGGGTGCTATTCGCGAGTTACTCAGCGCTGTCGTTTTCCTCGGGTTGGGCAGCGTTTTCCGGGTCCCACACGGCGCGGCTACGACGTGGCGCTTCCTCTTCGAGTCCTTCGCGCTTCATCAGTTCCGCAACCGTAATCTTCTTCCGCTTACGAGCCGGGCTGTAGTACGGGCGGACCTCGACGTCCTTGGCATTTTCCGGGTTCGGCTGGGCGTCGGTTGGTTCAGCTGGTTCGGGCTGCATGAGCTGTTCGGTCGGCTCCGGCTGCTCCGGCTGCTCTGGCTGTGCCGGCTGCTCCGGATCAAAAGGCGCCGTAGGGGCGGACAGTTCGGCCTGCTCAGAGCGTTCGGCCTGCTCAGCCTGGTCAGCGGGTTCGAGCTCCTTCAGCTTTGCCTTCTTCCGCTTCGGAATCCAGCGGTTACGCTTCTTGGTCGCGACAGCCACAGCAGTACCACCAGCTGCGCCCGCCGCGCCCTCTGCACCAGCACCGACTTCACCATCGGCACTGTCTGCTTCGTCCTCGTCAGCGTCAGCCCCGCCAAAGCCACGCCCAGCGCCTTCGCTTTCGGGCAACAGGGACTCACCGCGAGCCATACGCTCGCGGCGGCCCTTCTCCACCAGTTCCTCGGAAACCTCTTCCAGGGCAGAGCCTTCGACATCCACAGAAGGCAACACCTTGTCCAGCCACTTCGGCATGTACCAGGTAGCGCGGCCAAGCAGGAACATGGCTGCCGGGATGAAGGTCATGCGGATAACGAAGGCGTCGAAAAGCACTGCGGCACCCAGCGCGAAACCGAATACCTTGATGATCGCCAGGGGTTGCCCGGCGAACGCCGCGAAGACGGAGATCATAATAATCGCAGCGGCCGTGACCACACGAGCGCCGAGAGTAAAGCCTTCAACGACCGATTCTTCGACCGCGTTGTACTTCGATTCTGGCGAGGATTCACCCTTGTTGTGGGTGTAATGCTCGCGCATGCGGGAAACCAGGAAGACCTGATAGTCCATGGCCAAACCGAACGTCACACCAATGAGGAAGATTGGCACAAAGCTGACCAGCGGACCCGGAGTGCTAATCACACCCCAGAGGCCATCCTGGAAAAATGCCACTGTGACACCGAATGCGGCTGCGACAGAGAGCAAGAAGCCCACACCGGCAGTCACCGGCACCATCAGGGAGCGGAAAATCATCAGTAGCAGAATCACTGCCAGCCCCACGACAACGCCCAAGTAGAGCGGCATTGCGCCCTGGAGACGGTCGGTGATGTCAATTTCGATAGGAACCAGGCCAGTGACACCGGTGAATAGGCCGGTGGTTTGCTCAATCTGCTTCTGCTGATCGCGCACCGCGTTCATCAGCTGCTTGGTCGCAGGATCGAGCGGACCCGACTTCGGGGTCATAATCATCTTGACCGCAGTGCCGTCATGATTCATGCCAATCATCTGGATGTGCTCGACACCGACATTGGATTTGAACTGGTCGACAGCGTAGCTATAGGAAGCCTTACGGGCGGCCTCGATGTCAGAGAGTTCCGGGTTGGTCTGTTTCAGGGACTCGATAAGTGGTTTGAGCACCGGTGCGTCGGGCTTCACATCATCCGACTTGGCAATAATGATGAGCTGTGAATTACGTCCCGCGCCGAAGCCCTCTTCAATCATGGTGATGGCCTTGCGGTTCGTGCTGTCCTTCGCCGCAGTAGAGTCCGACGGCAGCGCCAGCTTCAAGTGCATGGCCGGGTAGGCCAACGCCAACAGCAAGACGATACAGCCGACCAGGAACAACCCTGGGGCCTTGTGCACGAAGGTGACCCAACGGCGCCCCATCGTCATCTCGCCGAAGAAGGAAGAGCGGCGTCCCTTGCGCGCATTACGCGAGGGGTTGCCGGCAACACCGGGCACGCGACCAGCGAAGACCTTGTCGCCCAGCAGAGACATAACTGCCGGCAGCAGGGTCAGAGAGACCAGCACTGTGAAGGCCACCGTGATTGCCGCCGAAATACCCATCAGGGACATGAACGGCACCTTGGCAACCGTCAGCGCTGCCAACGCAACGATCACAGTGAGGCCAGCGAAAACCACAGCGGAGCCCGCCGTACCGGTAGCCATGCCGATGGCGTCTTCGTTGGTCATCCCTCGGGCTCTTTCTGCCCTGTAGCGAGAGAGGATGAACAGTGCGTAGTCAATACCGACAGCCAGGCCGAACATGACGGCAAGCACCGGGGTAATCGAGTTGACGTCAGTGAATGCGGTCATCAATGTCACACCAAAGACACCGATGATGATGCCCACTACCGCCGTCACAATAGGCAAGAACGAAGCCACCAGAGAGCCGAAGGTGACAACCAGCACGATAAACGCCACGGTCACACCGATAATCTCCGAGGTCGGAGCTACCTCAATCGCGGGCTGCATGCCGGGGCCAGAGGCCTCGACCTTGATACCTGCGTCACGACCGGCCTGCATCGCGTCGAGAAGCGCCTGCATATTCTCCGGCTCGATGTCCTGCGGCATCTTGGCATCGAAAACGAAGGTGGAAATACCGTAGCGACCGTCATCGGACACGGTACGCATGGCATTGGCATCGGCCTCGGCAACATCCTTGGGCAGGCCGGCGGCCATGCCCTGTTCCTTGACCATCGCCTGCATCTTCGGATTGAGGTCTACCGGGTTGTGAAGTTGCAAATCGTCGGCGATTTGGCCGACATTGTCGCGGATGCCGTTAATGACCTGGTCAACAGCTTCTTTATTCTGTGGGTCATCGAGCCTCTGCCCCTCCGGGGCCTCGAAGGCGACATAAATACGCTGCTCTCGAATTGGGTTCGGAACATCGGGGAACTTTTCCTCAATCACGTGCGAAGCCGTTGCCGACGGCATGCCGGGGATCGAGAACTGGTCGATGAACCCCTTCTGGAATGCGGCAACTGCACCGCCCAGCCCCGCCAAAATCAGGAACCACGCGATGATCACAGTCCATTTATGCAGGTAGGAGAACCTGCCGAGTTTGAACAAGGCCTTTGCCATGTCAAGTTTCCCTTACGTCTAATATTCGCCTGGACCGCCCCCAACTGCCGCTTCCCCCGAGTTCGCGCTAACCAAGCACTCCCTCGGACTTCACCTGCAGTTCGAAGCCTCTTCGCTACTCCGATGCTAGCGACCACCCCGGATTGACCGACGTCAACTCTGGCGCTGGCGTAGTCACTGGGGGCGGGCACGACATAAAAACCGGAAATACTTTTGCTAAGAGTAGCGGACTTCCCGGATAAACGTGAACAATGGGGTGCGTGTTACTGATGTTATTTTTGTGATTTCGGCGCTCCAGGTCAGACGCCTCGCCATTTACCGCTTTACGACGGACACCTCCTGCACCCCCGCCACACCCAGGCAATCTGGGCCGATTAAATGCAAAACCCCCGGGGCTCCTACTTAAAGGAACCACCGGGGGTCTCATTGGCGGTGACGGAGGGATTTGAACCCTCGGTACGGGGTTACCGCACAAAGCATTTCGAGTGCTTCACCTTCGGCCGCTCGGACACGTCACCGCTAGAAAACGTTACAGGTAGCCCCTTTATCTACCAAATCCCCAGGTCAAAAGGCTCAGCTGTCCGCACAGTCGACACCGCCGGTCCTTCGCCAAGCCGTTCACACAGAACCACAACCCCCGCCACCCCAAATCACTCCATCTACTGCACTATCCACTTAAATCACCGCGCTATTCGGGGCAGCCAAAGCCGGCTGAGATATGAAGGAATAGTCTGTAGCTTGAAATCTAGAAACTGAATACACAAGTACAGCCTCACAGAAAGGGTTCTCCCTCATGATTCGTTCCGCCATCATCGGCTACGGCAACTTGGGCCGTAGCGTCGAAAAGGTTATCGCTGATCAGCCGGACATGGAGCTCGTCGGTGTCTTCTCCCGCCGCGATTCGCTGGACACGGAGGCCCGCGTACTCCCGGCGGCGGATGTCGAAAAGTACAAGGACGAGGTAGATGTCCTGTTCGTGTGCCTCGGCTCGGCCACCGATGTCCCGGAGCAGGCCCCTGAGCTGGCAAAGAGCTTTACGACGGTCGACACTTACGACAACCACCACGAGATTCCGAAGCACCGTGCGGCCATGGACGCCGCCGCGCGCGAAGGTGACAACATCGCGATGATTTCGACTGGTTGGGACCCGGGCCTGTTCTCCCTGAACCGCGTCCTGGGCGCTGCCATCCTGCCGGGAGCAGACCAGATGACCTTCTGGGGACCGGGCCTGTCACAGGGCCACTCCGACGCCGTGCGTCGCGTGCCGGGAGTGAAAAAGGGTGTCCAGTACACCAAGCCAAACCCGGAAGCCATCGAGGCCGTAAAGAAGGGCGAGGGTGCAGACCTGAAGGGTAACGAGTGCCACCTGCGCCACTGCTTCGTCGTCGCTGAGGAAACCGGCGACGCCGACGAGGATGCCAAGCTCAAGGAGCAGATTCGCGAAACTATCGTGACCATGCCGGATTACTTTGCCCCATACGAGACCATCGTGGACTTCATCTCTGAAGAGGAGTTCGACCGCGACCACCAGGGCATGCCGCACGGCGGCCAGGTCATTACCCGTGGCCAGGCCGGTACCTCCGGTCACGTCATCGAGTTCGGTCTCGAACTGGAGCGCAACCCCGACTTCACCGCTGCCGTCCAGGTTGCCTACGGTCGCGCTGCCTACCGCCTGAAGCAAGCTGGCGAGACTGGTGCCCGCACCGTCTTCGAGATTGCCCCGTACCTTCTGTCCGCCGAACCACTGGATGACCTGGTAGCTCAGAAGCTGTAGCCAGCCCCAACGCTGACAGCCGGCCAGCGAAACACAAAGAACCCCAACCATCTCCGCATATCAGAAGCGGAAATGGTTGGGGTTATCTCTTCCCGAGAGCTAAAAGCTTTACTTGTCGGTCAGCTTGCCCAGGGCCTCAGTAGCCTTGTCCTTCAGGTCCTCAGCACCCTGCTTGACCTTCGAAGCAGTCTGCTCGCCCTTGCCCTGGTTCTCCAGGTCCTCGTTGCCAACGGCGTCGCCAGCAGCTTCCTTAACCTTGCCGCCCAACTCGTCGGCCTTGTTCTGCAGCTCGCTCATAATGTAAGCCTCCTATGTAAACGACTTAATCTATTTCTATAGAGCCACCGTCTAGCAGCTCCACTGGTTTCGACAGTACGTGAAAATGAAGGTCCGGCACGGCCACAGCGGGAATTGTGACCTAACTGTGATTCCGTTCACTCATCCAACTGCCGTTGCCTTTCGAAGAATTCCCGCAGGTAAACAGAGCATTCGTCGGCAAGCACACCCCCGCGCACCTGTGGCGTGAATGCGTGGGCGGGATCGCGGATGACATCGGCGATAGAGCCGCACGCGCCGGTTTTGGGCGACCACGCGCCGAAGACCACACGCCCCACGCGCCCCATGACGCACGCGCCGGCACACATCACGCACGGCTCGAGCGTGACGACCAACGTGCACTGCTCCAGACGCCAGCCGTCACCGACGGCACGGGTGGCCTCGCGCAGTGCGATGACTTCGGCGTGGGCAAGCGGGTCACCATCCGCTTCCCGACGGTTCGAGCCCCGACCCACAACCCTGCCCTCGGCATCCACGACCACTGCTCCCACAGGTACATCCCCGGGTGCCGTGTGAGCAGCTTCAGCGATAGCCAGGCGCATCCACTCCTCGTCGAGAATGTCCTGTTCGCGGCGGGGAAGAGCACTTGGCCGACCAGCTGGTTGGCCGGCCGCAAGGTCGGTTGGTCGCTCGGTCAGATGACCTTTCTCAGAGTTAGTCGTCATAGGGGTCGTAGTCGTCGTCATCGCCGTCATAATCCAGGTCGGCGACATCGGCGAGCTCCTCGGCACACCCCAGTTCCTCGGCAATGGCCAAGATCTGCTCGGACGCCCACAGCGACTGATCGTCACAGATGGACTCCAGGGCTTCCTCCGAACAGCCCAGGTCAGCGAGGATATCCATATCTCCTTCGGCCCAGGCGTCGACATCGTCGAGCTCGTCCTCGTCGAGGTCGGGGATATCCAGATCCAGCTCGTCGAACACATCTGCCGCAATGTCGTCGGTGACGGCGGCGGTGGCGTCGGAAAGCACAACGCGCAGCGACCCAACGCCCTGGCGCACGAGAATAAAGTAATCGTCGTCGATATTGAGCATTCCGACAGCGGCGCGTTCCGAACGCAGATTGCGCAGCGCCTGTGCAGCGTCGGCGAGGGAATCGGTGGCGTCGTCCCCAAGATCGACGACGCGCCAACCGCGCTCCCCCATAGTTACGGCAACCGCGAAGGAGCGGTCGTCATCGGAGGTGTACCCTCCGGAAAAGGTCGTGCTCATAACCCACAACGCTAGTCGCTGTATGTCATGCTTGTCAGGTGAGCAATTTCGAGTCCCCCTCCCCTGCTTCGTCCTCCCTGTCAGCTGCACAACTACCCGCGGTATGCATCCTCGGTTTGGGCCTCATCGGTGGCTCCATGATGCGCGATCTGCGGGCCCATAACGTCGAATGCTTCGGTTGGAATCGCTCGTCTGCAACGGTCGAGGAAGCCACGAAGGAGGGATTCGATGCCAGCACGGATTTTCAGGCCACTCTCGAACGCGCTGAGGCCAGCGGCGCACTCATCGTGATCGGCACCCCCATGACGGTCGTCGGCGCGATGCTGGATGCCATCAACGAGCACGCCCCCAGCTGTGGCATCACGGATGTGGTCTCCGTGAAGGCCGCCGTCGCCGCCGAGGTCGCCGCGCGTGGCATGGAGGAACGCTTCGTCGGCGCGCACCCGATGGCGGGTTCTGCGCAGGCGGGCTGGTCCGCCACGCTCGAAGGGCTTTTCGACGGCGCCCCCTGGGTCATCACCTACGACCTGGCAGCTGCTACCGATGCTGCGGGCGAGCCCGTCCCGGAGCGCTGGATTGAAGTCTTTTCGCAGGTCGCCAACTTGGGAGCAGCTCTTGGCAGTCAACTCATTCCAGCGCTGAGCGATCACCACGATGCCAGCGTCGCCCGCATCTCCCACATGCCACACCTAGCGGCCTACGCAATTGCCGCCGCCGGTGAAGCCGGTGGCCCCCTGGCCATTTCGCTTGCAGCCGGCTCTTTCCGCGACTGCACCCGCGTCGCCGCCGCTGCTCCTGACATGGTCATGTCCTGGTGTGAGAACAACACCGAACCCGTGCTCACCGCGCTTGACGACGTCATCGAGCGCCTCACCGCCGCGCGCACCCAGTTGGCCACCGAGGGAACCGCTATGGACCTGGCCAAAACCGGTCAGATTGCCCGTGTCCGCTACGAGGCCCGCCCTGCTCACCGCCCGATTTTCCGACTGCGCGTCGGCGAGGGCGGCTGGATCAACCAGTTGAAGTTGGCCGAAAGCGTCGGCGGGCAGATAGATGTGTTCTAGTGTGGAACTATGTTTTCCCCCGAGCTGCACACCAGCCTCGCAGGCATCACTGTCGTCAACTTCGCCATTAACGTACCGGGACCACTGGCCGCTCAGCACTTGGGCCAGCTAGGCGCCCGGGTGATTAAGGTCGAACCACCCACAGGCGACCCGCTCGGTTCCTTCGGCCGCTCCTGGTATGAAGCTATGTCCGCAGGTCACGAGATTATCCAGGCGGATCTGAAGAGCGATGAGGGTCGCGCACAGCTGAGCTCGCTGATCGATGAGGCCGATGTGGTCATCACCTCGGTTCGCCCCTCCGCGCTGGAACGCATGGGGCTGGCGGGCCTCCACGAGCGCCCGAATGGGCCGGTACATATCGACATTGTCGGTGATACCGAAGCTCCAGAAACGCCTGGCCATGACCTGACCTACCAGGCGGAGGCCGGAACCCTCACGCCTCCGGCCATGCCCCCGGTGCTGTTGGGCGACATTCTGGGCGCACACTTTGCGGTCACCGCTGCCCTTGCCGGGTTGATTAAGCGGGCAGGTGCTGGGGCGGACGTCGTAAAGCAGTCTGGACTGCACTGCCGCATCGGCCTGAAGCAGGCTGGTGAGACCGGTACCGCGCCGCTGAAGTACGGCATGACGGCGCCCGGCGGACTACTCGGTGGCGGCCTGTGGACGTACGGCCTCTACCCCAGCGCCGATGGCTACGCGGCCGTGGCAGCGCTGGAGCCGCACTTTGCCGCCGCCCTGACCGAGGCCACTGGCGCGAGCAACCGCGAGGAACTCGCAGCCTTCCTCAGCGAGCGCACCAACGCCGAAATCATGCAGCTTGCCAGCGAAAAGGCGCTGCCACTGGCTGCGGTGGAGTAAGAGGGCGACTTAAGGCCGCGTGCCTCGACGTACTCCTGGGCCTGGAGCCTTACGCGGTCAGCCCCGTGGCCTCCGCGGTGAGCTCCACCGAACGCAGTCGGTCAGGAACCTTCAACGACTGATGAGCCACGATCAGCTCATCCGCCGCCGAGTACTCACCGAACTGCGCAATCTGCTCACGCACCTGTGCCACCGTGCCGACTGCCGTATGACGGAACATATTCTGCACCTGGCGCCCCTGCGGGGTATCCATCAGAATCTCTGCCTCATCGTCGGTGAGGTGGTGACCACCGCGGCTGAGGAACCGCCTGACCATGTTCCTGCGGGTAGCGAAGTACTGCTGCTGCGCATCCTCTTCGCTTTCCGACGCAATCACGTTCATGGCCGCAAAAGCGTACGGCTTATCCAGCTGCTCAGAAGGCTGGAACTGCTCGCGGTAGACCGCGATGGCATCGCGAAGCGCGTCCGGCGCGAAGTGCGAAGCAAACGCGTACGGCAAGCCGAGCGCCGCCGCGAGCTGAGCACCAAAGAGCGAGGAGCCCAGGATGTACAGCGGCACGTGGGTGCCGCGGCCCGGAATCGCGTTGATGCCCTTAATCAGCGACTCGTCGGAGAGGTAACCGCGCAGCTCCTGCACATCCTGCGGGAAGGAATCAGAAGAGCGCGGGTCACGACGCAGCGCACGCATAGTGGCCTGGTCAGTGCCCGGAGCGCGGCCAAGCCCCAGCTCGATGCGATTCGGGTACAGGTTCGCGAGCGTGCCGAACTGCTCCGCGACCGTCAGCGGTGCATGATTTGGCAGCATGACGCCGCCGGAGCCGAGGGTGATGCTCTCGGTTTTTGCAGCCACGGCTGCGATAAGAACTGCCGGCGACGAGGACGCGATGGAGTTCATATTGTGGTGCTCAGCGTACCAAATACGCTTATAACCAGCCTTTTCCGCTGTCTGCGCCAAATCGATGGAGCCCTGTAGGGCGTCGGCGTGGGACTGCCCCGAGGCTACGGTAGCGAGGTCAAGAATGGACTCAGTACGAATCATGGTTCCACAGTCTAGACCGTTAGTCGGATATTGCGAGTTTGAGATGCTTCGAATACTGAGGCGCTGGGTTTTGGGGTTTGGGGATTCGGGTGCGGGTGGCTCGTGGGTGGATCGTGGGCGGCTTGCGGGCGTGGGTGGCTCATGGGTGGTATTCACTCATCGATGAGGTATTCACATATCGATGAGCTATAGCCTGGCCACAAGTGAATAGCTCATCGATATGAGCGCAGGCAGAGCCAATACCGCGCCCATAAGTACCGGAAAACCATCGAGGGTTAAACGACAGAAAGTGTGTCTGGATTCGGT